>NZ_JAVRHI010000181.1:0-78774 GCF_034105845.1 Streptomyces sp. CRN 30
CGGCCGGGGCCCTGCGGGAGGAGACCGCGCTGCTGCGCGCGTGGGGTGTCGGGCCCGGCGAGCGGGCGCGGATGCCGTACGACCGGCGGGCCCGGCTCGCCGAGCGGCTGCGCTCCGGCCGGCTCGCCCGGTGGGCCGAGCTGATCGGCCGCTTCCGGCTGATGGCCGACGGCGAACGCGCCCGGAAGGTGGCGGAGACCACCGGGGAACTGGTCGGCGTCACGCTCGGCGACGACCTCTCCCGCGTGCTCCCCTCCGAGCTGGCGGGCCTCGGCCTGCCCGCGCTGCGTGCGGTCTTCGCCGTGCGCTACGCCGCCGGGGAGCTGATGCTCCACGACAGCCAGGGGGAGCGGAGCACCGGGCAGGGCGCCGTCGTCGCGTGCGTCGACACCTCGCACTCCATGTACACGGAGGGGCCCGGCGGCATCACCCGGGAGGCGTGGGCCAAGGCGTGCGCCCTGGCGCTGCTGGACCAGGCCCGCCACGCGGGGCGTGACTTCGTCGGCATGCTGTTCTCCGCCGCCGACCGGCTCCAGGTCTTCCGGTTCCCGGCGGACCGGCCCGCCGGGACCGCCCAGGTGATCGACTTCGCGGAGAGCTTCCTCGGCGGCGGCACCGACTTCCAGCGGCCGCTGACGGCGGCCGCGGAACTGCTGGCGGAGGAGTTCGACGACGCCGCCCGCGGGCGCGGTGACATCGTCCTGATCACCGACGAGGAGTGCGACGTCACCGAGGAGTGGATGCGCGGCTGGAACGAGGCCAGGCACCGGCTGGACTTCCGCGTCTTCGGTGTGGCCGTCGGCATCCCGCGCGCCGCCGGGGCCGGGGCCGGCTCGGTCCTGGACGCCCTGTGCGACGACCTCCGCTTCGTCGAGGACCTCACCGACGTCCGGGCCGCCGCCGACCTCTTCCGCGTCATCTGACCCGACCCGCGCTCTCCGGCCCCGGACGGCGGACGGGACTACTGGGTGACCGCCCTGCGCATCCGCCGCCACAGGCCCGGCGCCGCGCTGATCACCAGCGTCAGCAGGACCGCCGCCAGCACGCCCTCCCAGGGCTCGTGGAACAGGGAGCCGCCGAGGATGCCGATGAGCTGGTAGGTGACGGCCCAGGCGAGACAGGCCGGGAGGTTGCCGCGGGCGAAGCGGCGCAGCGGCATCTCGGCCATCAGACAGGCCAGCATCACCGGGATGCGGCCGGCCGGCACCAGCCGGGACAGGACCAGGACGGCCACCCCGTGGTCGTGCAGCTTCCCGCGGGCCTGCTCCAGCCGGTCCTCCGGGGCCCGCCGGCGGATCGCCTGCAGCCAGCGCGAGCCGTTCTTCGAGTGCATCCCGCGCCGGCCCAGCCAGTACAGCGCCATGTCCCCGAGGAACGCGGCGCAGGACGCCACCCCGAAGAGCAGCAGCAGCGAGAACGGGGACGACTCGTGGAAGGCCACCACGGCGGCCGTGCTGACCAGCGCCCCGGTGGGCACCACCGGCAGCAGCGCCCCGACCAGCACCAGCAGGAACAGCGTCGGGTACCCGATCGCCTGGTGCGTGGCCACGACCGGGACGGCCGGGTCCGCGGCGGAGAGGAATATCACGCGGTGCCTCCCGCTGCGGTCACGGCCGGTGCGAGGGTCCGCCCCGGGGTGCGGCGCGGACGACGGCTCACCGCGTCACCTCCGGGCGTACGGACTCCCCGTGCGCCGGCCGGTACACCGTCACGCCGGGCGCGTACGCGGCGGCGTGCCGCACGAACTCGTCGCCCGGGGTGTGGAACTCGTGCGGGCGCACGGCGTCCATGCCGATCGGCCAGTACGTGCCGTAGTGCACGGGCACGGCGCTGCGCGGCTTCAGCAGGGCGAGCGCCTCGGCCGCGCGCCCCGCGTCCAGGTGCCCCTCGCCGAGGTGCGGTCCCCAGCCGCCGACCGGCAGCAGCGCCACGTCGACCGGGCCGACCTCCTCGGCCATCGACTCGAACAGTCCGGTGTCCCCGGCGAAGTACGTCCGCGCGGTGCCCTCGATCACGTAGCCGAGCGCGGGGGAGAGGTGCGGTCCGAGCGGCAGCCGGCGGCCGTCGTGCCGTGCGGACACGACCTGGACGAGCAGGTCACCCACCCGGAACTCGTCCCCGGGCGCCACCTCGGTGAGCCGCAGGTGCGCGAGTCTGCGCAGCCCGGGCACCTGGCGCGGCGCCCCTCGGGGCACGAGCAGCCGGGTGCCGGGGGCGAGCCGTGCCAGCGAGGGCACGTGCAGGTGATCGGCGTGCAGATGGGAGACGAGCGCCACATCCGCCACGGCCGCCTCGGGAGGCGGCGGCGCCCCCCGGCGCCTGCGCAGATGCGCGAGCCGGCGTGCGAAGAGCGGATCGGTGAGCACGCGCGTACCGGAGTCCTCGACGGTACAGGTGGCATGACCCCACCAAGTGATCTCCACCGGCACTACCTCCGCCTCCTTCGCGCGACTCCCCCAGAGCCTACGGGCAGGAGTAGGGTCTGCGGCGAAACCCGGAGGCGAGGGGGGTCCATGGGAGACGTGAGCGACGCCTCCGGCAGGCCGTGCGGCGCGGACGCGGGCGCGGTGCGGGTCGCGGCGATCGCCAGCCTGACCCCGCTGGAGGAGCTCGAGGCCGACCCCTTCCTGGTCGACTCCCGCAGCCAGCACGCCATGTGCGCCCGCTGGGCCGCCGAGCGCGGCTACGTGGTCACCCGCGAGCTCCTCGTCCGCGCCCTGCGCCCCGACCACACCGTGCTCTGGTCCGATGTCGAGGCGGGCTACGTCGACCTGTTCGTCGCGCCCAGCCGCCGGGTGCTGGAACGGGCGCTGGCCTCGGTCGAGGAGTTCACCGCCGAGTGCGTACGGCGCGGCGTACGGCTGGAGACGGTCGGATCGGCGGAGCCGGCGTACGACGCCCAGATGAAGGCCCGGGTGCACCGGCGGCTGTCCATGCCGACCGCCGGGTACGACGGCCGCTGAACCCTGCGACGGCCCCCGAGCCCCGGCACGGACGGTCCCGCCCGTTGTGACAGGCTGGGGCGAACCCGCAGATCGGGCGGGCCGGGACGTGAGGTGCATGGGGCGTGGGCGACGGACGATGGCGACGCGTGGTGAGCGGGGTGTGGCGGAGCGTCACCGTGTGGGCCGTGTCCACCGTGACCATGCTCCTGCTCGCCGGTGCCCTCCCCGACTTCCAGCTCCAGTCCGACAACGGTGACAGCGCCACCACGATCGCCGTCACCGCGGCCTTCGGCGCCGGCGCCTTCGGCCTGCTGTCCTCCCTGGTGTGGCCGCTGCTCGTCCGGCTGCTGCTCCTCGTCCCCGCGCTCGTCCTCGGCCTGCTGGTGTTCTTCCTGAACGGTTCGCTGCTGCTGCTCGCGCTGCGGCTCAACCCCTCCGGGCGCGGCGCGGTCGCCCCGGAGACCGCCGTCGTCGTGGCCGCCGTGATGTCCGCCGTCGCCTCCGCGACCGGCGCCGCCCTCGCCGTACGGGACGACGACGCCTACCGGAAGCGGCTGTACCGCCTCGCCGAACGGCGCCGCCGGCGCCCCGTCGGCGAGCGCTACCCGGCCGGGCCGGGCATGGTCTTCCTCCAGCTCGACGGCGTCGGCCACGACGTGCTCCGCTCGGCCGTGGCCAGGGGCCTGATGCCCACCGTGGCCGGCTGGCTGGGCCAGGGCTCCACGGCGGGGCTGCCCACCCACCGCCTCACCCCCTGGCGCACCGACTGGTCCAGCCAGACCGGCTCCAGCCAACTGGGCATCCTGCACGGCACCAACCACGACGTCCCGGCCTTCCGGTGGTACGAGAAGGACACCCAGGAGGTCATGGTCAGCAACCGGCCCTCCAGCGCCGCCGAACTGCAGCGCCGCGCCGTCGAGCGCACCGGCCACGAGGGCCTGCTCGCCGACGACGGCGCCAGCCGCGGCAACCTCTTCAGCGGCGGCGCCGAGCAGCTCGCCCTGGTGCTGTCCATCGCCGCGCGGCGCGACCGCAAGACCCGCTCCCGGGCCGGTTACTTCGCCTACTTCAGCGATCCCGCCAACGCCGTCCGCACCGCCATGTCCTTCGTCGCGGAGGTCTTCCGCGAGATCGGGCAGTCCCTGGGCGCCCGGATGCGCAAGGAGCGCCCGCGCGTGGGCCGCGGCGGCCTCTACCCGTTCATCCGCGCCTTCGCCACCGTCGTCGAGCGCGACGTCGTCGTCGCCGCCGTCATCGGCGACATGCTCGCGGGCCGCTCCGCGGTCTACGCCGACCTGGTGGCCTACGACGAGGTGGCCCACCACTCCGGCCCCCGCAGCCGGGACGCCGAGAAGGTCCTCGAACGGCTCGACCGCTCCCTCGCGCTGATCGCCCGGGTCACCGAGCACGCCCCGCGCGCGTACCGCGTCGTCCTCCTCTCCGACCACGGCCAGAGCCCCGGCGAGACCTTCCTCGGCCGCTACGGCCTCACCCTCGGCAACCTGGTCCGGGCCGGCTGCGGACTGCCCGTGCCGCGCCGGGCGCGCCGTACCCACAGCGGGGCCGAGGCCCGGGCGGCCGTCCGCGCCGCGCTGCGCCGGCCCGTCGAGGAGAGCGAGGGTGAGCACCGGCCCCCGCGCCACTCCGAACCCGTCGTGCTCGCCTCCGGGAACCTGGGACTCGTGTCCTTCCCCGACGTGCACCACCGCATGAGCAAGGAGGAGATCGACCGGCGCCACCCCGCCCTGCTCTCCACCCTCGCCAACCACCCCGGCATCGGCTTCCTCCTCGTCCGCAGCGAGGAGCACGGCGGGGTCGTCCTCGCCGCGCACGGCGTGGAGGTCCCGGTGGACGAACTGGACGACGACCACCCGGGCCCGCTCGCCGACTTCGGGCCGGGCGCCGCCGCGGCCGTACGGCGCACGCACGGCTTCCCGCACGTCGCCGACATCATGGTCAACTCCTACTACGACCCGGCCGACGGGGAGGTCCTCGCCTTCGAGGAGCAGATCGGCTCCCACGGCGGGCTCGGCGGCGCCCAGGGCCGCCCGTTCCTGCTGTCGCCCATGGCGCTGTCCGCGCCGGTGGAGGAGGGCGGGGAACTCGTCGGCGCGGAACACGTCCACCGTGTCCTGCGGCGCTGGCTCGGCGAGTCGGACGGCCCGCAGGTGCCCCGCGCCACGGTCCGCCGGCGGGACCAGCCCGCGGCCTGAGAGCCCGGGTCACGTCCCCGGCCGGGCGCGCGGGCCGCTGTTCCGCGTCCGGTACCCCCCTGTTGCGCGTACGGGCATCCGGGATGTGATCGGATGGGACATCCGGATACCCGACACCCGGGCAACGGACCCACACGCGAAAGGATCAACCGTGGCCACCACGCGCTCCGCACACACCGTCTGGGAAGGCAACCTGACCGAGGGCAAGGGCGTCGTCACCTTCGACTCCTCCGGCATCGGCGAGCAGCCGGTGTCCTGGCCCTCCCGCGCCGAGCAGGCGAACGGGAAGACCAGCCCCGAGGAGCTCATCGCCGCCGCCCACTCCAGCTGCTTCTCCATGGCCCTCTCCAACGGCCTCAACGGCGCCGGCACCCCGCCCACCAAGCTCGTCACCTCCGCCGACGTGACGTTCCAGCCGGGCGAGGGCATCACCGGCATCCACCTCACCGTCGAGGGCACGGTCGAGGGCCTCGACGAGGACGGCTTCGTGGCCGCCGCCGAGGACGCCAAGAAGAACTGCCCGGTGAGCCAGGCCCTGACCGGCACGACGATCACCCTGACGGCGAAGCTCGCCTGATCCGCCCCGTGCCTGCCGGTGCCGCGGTCCGTACGGGCCGCGGCACCGGCGCGTCAGGGACCGGCCGTCCGCGCGCCCCTCGGCTCATCGTGCGCCCTTGACAGACGGGCACTCAAGTTTTGTGCTGGGAGTCAGGAAGGGCACGGCGGACCGCAGGCGGAAGGGGACAGCGATGGCACGTGCGGTCGGGATCGACCTCGGTACGACGAACTCGGTGGTGGCCGTCCTGGAGGGCGGCGACCCCACCGTCGTCGCCAACGCGGAGGGGGCGCGGACCACACCGTCCGTCGTCGCCTTCGCCAAGAACGGCGAGGTCCTCGTCGGTGAGGTCGCCAAACGGCAGGCCGTGACGAACGTGGACCGCACCGCACGCTCCGTCAAACGCCACATGGGCGACGCCTCCTGGCGCTTTCCGGAGCAGGGCACGATCGACGGCACCCGGTACCGGGCGCAGGAGCTGTCGGCGCGGGTGCTGCAGAAGCTGAAGCGGGACGCCGAGGCCTACCTCGGTGAGGACGTGACGGACGCGGTGATCACCGTGCCCGCCTACTTCGACGACGCCCAGCGGCAGGCCACCAAGGAGGCCGGGGAGATCGCGGGCCTGAACGTCCTGCGCATCATCAACGAACCCACCGCGGCGGCCCTCGCCTACGGGCTCGATCGCGGCGACGAGCAGACCGTCCTCGTCTTCGACCTCGGCGGCGGCACCTTCGACGTGTCCCTGCTGGAGATCGGCGACGGCGTCATCGAGGTCAAGGCGACCAACGGCGACACCCGCCTCGGCGGCGACGACTGGGACCAGCGGATCGTCGAGCACCTCGTCAAGCGCTTCAAGGGACAGAACGGCATCGACCTCGGCAACGACAGGATGGCCCTCCAACGGCTGCGCGAGGGCGCCGAGAAGGCCAAGATCGAGCTGTCCAGCTCCTCCGAGACGACGATCAACCTGCCGTACATCACCGCCTCCGCCGAAGGCCCCCTCCACCTGGACGAGAAGCTGACCCGCGCCCAGTTCCAGGAGCTCACCGCCGACCTGCTCGACCGGTGCAAGAACCCCTTCCACCAGGCCGTCAAGGACGCGGGCGTCAAGCTGTCCGCCGTCGACCACGTGATCCTCGTCGGCGGCTCCACCCGGATGCCCGCCGTCACCGACCTGGTCAAGGAGCTCACCGGCAAGGACCCGCACAAGGGCGTCAACCCGGACGAGGTCGTGGCCCTGGGCGCCGCCCTCCAGGCCGGTGTCATCCGCGGCGACGTCAAGGACGTCCTCCTCCTCGACGTCACCCCGCTGTCCCTCGGCATCGAGACCAAGGGCGGCATCATGACCAGGCTGATCGAGCGCAACACCACGATCCCCACCCGGCGTTCGGAGATCTTCACCACCGCCGCCGACAACCAGCCCTCGGTCGGCATCCAGGTCTACCAGGGCGAGCGCGAGATCGCCGCGTACAACAAGAAGCTGGGCGTCTTCGACCTGACCGGGCTGCCGCCCGCGCCGCGCGGCGTGCCGCAGATCGAGGTGGCGTTCGACATCGACGCCGACGGGATCATGCACGTCTCGGCCAAGGACCTCGCGACGGGCCGCGAGCAGAAGATGACGGTGACCGGCGGCTCGGCGCTCCCCAAGGACGACATCGACCGCATGATGCGCGAGGCGGAGAAGTACGCCGAGGAGGACCGGGAGCGGCGCGAGGCGGCCGAGGCGCGCAACCAGGCCGAACAACTCGTGTACCGGACGGAGAAGTTCCTCGGCGAGAACGACGAGCGGGTGCCGGCGGAGACGAAGGGCGAGGTCGAGTCGGCGGTCGCCGAACTGAAGCGGCTGCTGGAGGAGGAGGCGGGCACCGCGCCGCTGCGCGCCGCGACCGACCGGCTCGCCACGGTGAGCCAGCGGATGGGGCAGGCGATGTACGCGCAGGACCGGCCGCCGTCCGGCTCCGGGACGCCCACCGGGGGCGCCCCGGAGGACGAGGGCGTGGTGGACGCGGAGATCGTCGACGAGGAGAAGGACGGGGAGAAGGGCGGGGACGAGCGCAAGGGGGGCGCCGCGTAGCGACGGCCCTCGGCTCAGTACCCGTCGCGGTACGCCCGCAGCACCTCCCTGGTGCGCTCGGCCGTCGCCGCGTGGGCGGCCATGTGGTCCAGCACCTCCAGGTGCGTGGCCACCTCCTGGCGCGAGTCGAGGTACAGCGCACCGGTCAGGTACTCGCTGTAGACCATGTCCGGCAGCTCGGGCTCCGCGAAGCGGAACAGGACGAACGGCGCGTACGTCCCTGGGTGCGGGCCCGCCGCGAACTCGGAGACCTGGAGGGTGACGTGGGCGCGGTCCGTCATGCCCAGCAGCTTGTCCATCTGGTCCCGCATCACCTCGGGGCCGACGCCCACCGGGCGCGCCAGTGCGGTCTCGTCCATGACGGCCCACAGGTGCGGCGGGTTCTCCCGGGTCAGCAGCTTCTGCCGGTCCATCCGCAGCGCGACGTGCCGCTCGATCGCCTCGGTGCCGTCCCGGCCGGCCGTCCCGGCCCGCAGGACGGCGCGCGCGTAGTCCTCGGTCTGCAGCATGCCGGGCACGTAGTGAGGCTCGTACTGCCGGATCACCCGCGCCGCGCCCTCCAGGCTGACGTACAGGCTGAACCAGTCGGGCAGCACGTCGTGGTACCGCTGCCACCAGCCGGGCTGGTTGGCCTCCTCGGCGAGCGCGACGAAGGCGGCGGTCTCCTCCTGCGGCACCCCGTACGTGGTCAGCAGTATCTGTATGTACGGGATGCGCAGCGCGACCTCGGCCGACTCCATGCGCCGGACGGTCGCCGGGGCCACCCGGAGCACCTCCGCCGCCTGCTCACGCCGCAGCCCCGCGGCCTCCCGCAGTTCCTGCAGCCGCTTCCCGAGTACCACCTGGCCCACGGTGGGGGCCAGCCGTCGCTGGCTCATGCCCCGCCTCCCCGCGTCCGCAGGTACGCGGCCGTCGCCGGGTCGGCCGGGAGGAAGGTCTCGACGGCCAGTTCGGCGACGGTGACGTCCATCGGGGTGTTGAAGGTGGCGATCGACGACACGAAGCTCAGCACCCGGCCGTCGTGTGCGAGGCGCAGGGGCAGCGCGAAGCCCGGCAGGTGCCCGCCGGACCCGCCGGGCCCCGCGCCGTCCGGGCCGGGATCCGGTTCCGTGTCCCCGTCCGGTACCGGATAGGCCGCGACCTCCTCGTACAGTCTCCGTACGGCCTCCGACCGCTGGAGGGCGAGCTGCCGGGTCAGCTGGGCGAGCAGGTGGTCCCGCCAGGCGCGGAGGTTCCGGATGCGCGGGGCCAGGCCCTGCGGGTGCAGCGACAGGCGCACGACGTTCAGCGGGGGCGTGAGCAGGGTGTCCGGGACGCCCTCCAGCAGCATCTCGACGCCCCGGTTCGCGGCGACCACGTCGTGCACGGCGTCGACGACCAGCGCCGGATACGGCTCGTAGCCGCGGATCAGGTGCTCCAGGCCCTCGCGCAGCGTGTCCATCGCCGGGTCGTCCAGCGGCGTCTGCGGATAGTGCGGAGCGTAACCGGCCGCCAGGAACAGCTCGTTGCGCTCCCGGACGGGGACGTCGAGGTGCTCGGCCAGGCGCAGCACCATCTCCGCGCTCGGCCGGGCGCGGCCCGTCTCCACGAAGCTGATGTGCCGGGCCGAGGAGCCGGCGCGCAGCGCGAGGTCCAGCTGGCTGACCCCGCGCCGCTCCCGCCAGGCCCGCAGCAGTGGACCGGCGCCGGCGTCGGTGCGGGCGGTGGGGAGCGGAGGGGAGGCGGGGGACATGGCGGCGGGAGGGGCGGAGGGGACGGAGGCCATGGCGATCACGGTAGTCGAGAGCGGCGCTCCGGTGCCGCCCTCCGTCCTTTTCGGGGCCCGGCCGCGACACGGCCGAAAAGCGTGCCCGGTGGGCGCCACGGCCCGTCCGACCACGTCTGACCAGGGACGACAACGGCATGCCCGTGGCACGCTGGGAACGGACGGCGACGGAACGACTCGAGGAGCGCGCTCATGCCCGTGGTACCCCTGTCACAGAAGGACGTCGAGGACCGGCTGGCGGAGCTGCCGGGCTGGTCGCTGGACGGGGACCGCATCGCCCGCTCCTACCGGCTGGGCTCCCACTTCGCGGCCACCGCGATGGTCGTCCACATCGCGCAGGTGCAGGAGGAGCTCGACCACCACTCCGACCTCACCCTCGGCTATGACACGGTCTCCCTCACGGTCCACACCCACAGCGTGGGCGGCGCCGTGACCGAGCGCGACTTCGAGCTGGCGCACCGGGTGGAGAGGCTGGCGCCCGGTCACGGCGCGGTCTGACCTGCCACAAGTACACGCGGCAACCTCCCGGCGAGCGGCGGCGACTGGGGGGGGAACGGAACCCCGTCCGTCCCCCTCTCCGTCCCCCAGGAGGTACCTCGTGCAGCACCCGCGCAAGCACCGCAGACGCCGGGCCGGCATCGCGGCCACGGCCGCCGTGGCGGCGCTGGCCGGTGCCGGGCTGACCACGCTCTCCACGGACACCGCGGAGGCGGCCACCGCGAGACAGGTCGAGAAGCTCGACCGCGGTGTCGTCAGCGTCCACACCGGCAGCGGCAACCTGGTCAGCTGGCGCTGGCTCGCCACCGACCCGGCCGACGTGTCGTTCAACGTCTACCGCGGCGACGGCAAGGTCAACGCGTCGCCCGTCACCGGCTCCACGAACTTCTACCACGCGGGCGCGCCCAACTCGGCCGACTACCGGGTCCGCGCCGTCGTGAACGGCGTGGAACAGGCCTTCTCCGAGCACGCCATCCAGTTCCGCACCGGCTACAAGGACGTCCCGATCTCCGCGCCGGCCGGCGGCACCACCCCCGACGGCGTCTCCTACACCTACGAGGCCAACGACGCCTCCGTCGGCGACCTCGACGGCGACGGCGCCCTGGAGTTCGTGCTCAAGTGGCAGCCCACCAACGCCAAGGACAACTCCCAGTCCGGCTACACCGGCAACACCATCGTCGACGGCATCGAGCTGGACGGCACCCGCCTGTGGCGCATCGACCTGGGCCGCAACATCCGCTCGGGCGCGCACTACACGCAGTTCCAGGTGTACGACTACGACGGCGACGGCAAGGCCGAGGTCGCCATGAAGACGTCCGACGGCACCAGAGACGGCACCGGCGCGGTCATCGGCAGCTCCTCCGCCGACCACCGCAACTCCGGCGGCTACGTGCTGTCCGGCCCCGAGTACCTGACCATGTTCAACGGCCAGACCGGCAAGGCCATGAGTTCCGTGGACTACGTGCCGGCCCGCGGTACCGTCTCCTCCTGGGGCGACAACTACGGCAACCGCGTGGACCGTTTCCTCGCGGGCACCGCGTACCTGGACGGTGCCCGCCCCTCCGTGATCATGGCGCGCGGCTACTACACGCGCAGCGTCATCGCCGCCTGGGACTGGCGCAACGGGCAGTTCACCCGCCGCTGGACCTTCGACACCAACTCCTCCACCAACAGCGGCAAGGGTTACGACGGCCAGGGCTCGCACAGCCTGTCCGTCGGTGACGTCGACAACGACGGCAGGGACGAGATCGTGTACGGCTCGATGGCCGTCGACGACAACGGCAACGGCCTGTGGACCACGAAGACCGGACACGGCGACGCCCAGCACCTCGGCGACCTCGACCCGTCCACCGGTGGCCTGGAGTACTTCAAGGTCTCCGAGTCCACCTCCCAGCCCTCCGAGCTCTACATCAACCCCGCCAACGGCTCGGTCCGCTGGAAGCTCGACGCCTGCTGCGACAACGGCCGCGGGGTGGCCGGCGACATCTACGCCGGCAACGACGGCGCCGAGGTGTGGTCGGCCTCCGACACGAACATCCGCGACGAGGCCGGCGCCACCAAGGGCCGCGAACCGTCCTCGGCCAACTTCCTGGCCTGGTGGGACGGCGACACCACCCGTGAACTCCTGGACCAGACCCGTATCGACAAGTACGGCACGTCCTCCGACACCCGGCTGCTGACCGGCTCCGGCGTCGCCTCCAACAACGGCACCAAGGCCACCCCGGCGATCTCCGGCGACATCCTCGGCGACTGGCGCGAGGAGGTCGTCTGGCGGACCAGCGACAACAAGAACCTGCGCATCTACTCCACCCCGCACGAGACCAGCACGAAGATCACCACCCTGCTCCACGACACGATGTACCGCACGGGTCTGGCCTGGCAGAACACCGCGTACAACCAGCCGCCGCACCCGAGCTTCTTCATCGGTAACAAGATGCCGACGGCTCCGCGCCCTTCGGTCTACACGCCGTGAGGTGCTGACACGGACGGAGGGCGCGTGCCGTACGCGGCACGCGCCCTCCTTCCGTGTCCCGCCCGGTGCGTCAGTTCACCGCGCAGGAGTGGTCACCCAGCTGGAAGGCCGCCGGTCTGCCGTTGCTCCCGGTCCAGCTTCCCGTGAACCCGAAGTTCACCGACGAGCCCGCCGCCACGCCCGCGTTCCAGGCCACGTTCTTCGCCGTGACCGATCCACCGGACTGCGCGTGCTCGGCGTTCCAGACCTGCGAGACGGTCTGGCCGTTCGGGAAGGCCCACTTCAGCGACCAGCCCGACCAGGCGCTCGTCCCCGTGTTCGTGAGCCGGACGTTCGCCTGGAAGCCGCCCGACCACTGGTTGGTGACCGTGTACGTCACCGCGCAGGCACCGGTCGGTTCCGGGTCGGGATCGGGGTCCGGGCCGCCCCCACCGGTGTCGGACGGGTCCCCGTAGACGATCCCGCGCCCGTTCGTCGCCACGTACACCCGCCCGTAGACGCGCGGGTCGCCGGTGATCGACGCGCCCGTCCAGCCCCACTGGTGGGCGTCGTCGTTGATGCGGGTCCAGGTCGCGCCCTGGTCCGTGGAGCGGAAGATGCCGCGCACGCCGCCGATCTTCGCGCTGGTGTAGAGCGTCTGGTACGAGGCGCCGGGCGCCGCCTTGCCGAAGCCGACCGCGTCGGCCTGCTCGACGTCGGACAGCTTGGTGAAGCTCGTGCCGCCGTTGGTCGAGTGCCACAGGCCGTACGCGCCGTCCGGGGCCCCGCCCGCGAGCCAGATGTCGCCCTTGGCGCCGGGCAGTGCCTTGAAGCGGACGCTGTCACCGGAGGGCAGTCCCGTGGCGTTCGAGGCCGTGAAGGTCGCGCCGCCGTCCGTGCTCACGTAGAACTTCCCCGACTTGAAACCGTAGAAGGTCCGCGGGTCCACCCGGTCCGACTCCACGATCGCGCCCGCCGGGATGCCGCTCGACGCCGACCAGGAGTTCCCGAAGCCCGTCGCGTGGTGCACCCCCGCACCCTCCGGGCTCCACACGAAGCGGCTGCCGTCCGCCGCCGCGGCGACCGTGCCGCCGCCGCTGACGCCCGAGGGGTCGGTGCCCGCGAACCAGTTGGCACCGTTGTCCGTCGAGAACGCGACGTGCGGACCCGAGTCCAGGTTGCCCACCCGGACGACCGTGTTCGGGTCGGTCTCCGCGTAGTCCAGGCTCGTCGTCGAGGTGAAATTGGGTGAGGTGAACATCATCGACGGGACCTTGGTCAGGTCCGTGTGCCGGAAGCCACCGATGTCACCGAGCGCGCTGAGCAGCGGGGCGCCCGACGGGGGCGAGACCAGGTCGTTGACCGCCGTCTCCTCCAGGCCCTGCACCATGGGCCGGATGGTGAACTTGCTCCCGGAGTCCCAGTTCCCGAGGTTCTCCGTGCCGTAGATCGTCGCACCCGTCCCGTACATCATCCGGTCCGGGTCGAACGGGTCGATCTCCAGCGCCTCGGTCATCCAGCCCAGCTTCGGGGTCTGCTCGGGCGGGGACGGGTTCACGCCCCAGGTCAGCCACGGCGAGGACGAGACGTCCATCGTGTAGCGGTTCTCGCGGTTCGGGTACGAGGTGTAGTCCCACGCCTGCGTCCAGCTCGCGCCGCTGTCCGTGGAGCGGAAGATCTGGGTGTCCGGCCACCAGGAGCTGTACGCCGTCGCCATCACCGTGCCCGGGTTCTGCCGGTCGACGGTCAGGCCGCTGAAGCCGAAGTAGGTGTCGGCCTCCGCGACGGGGCTGATGTCCGTCCAGGTGCCGGTGGCCGTCGCGTACCGCCACAGCGCGCCCTTGCCGCCGTCGTACGGGCCGCCCTTGTCGCTGTAGGCGAGGTACAGGTAGCCGTTCTCCGCGTCCAGGACGCCCTTGTGGGGGAGGTACCCGGTGGGCTGGCCGGCCAGCCGGGTCCAGGTCGCGCCCGCGTCCGTCGAGCGGTAGACAGCGTTGTCCTTGTCGGCGACCCCGACGTAGATCGTCCGCGTCGCGCTGCCGGCGGTGCCCGTCGACTCGTCGAAGGTGACCCAGGCGATGCCCTGGTTGTCGGCGGCGTACCCGCTGCTGTCGGTCGGGTCCTGCACGTAGTTGCCGGGGTTCGGGAAGCTCGTCACCTGCGACCACGACGCGCCGGAGTTCGTCGACCGCCACAGGCCCTTGCCACTGGGCGCGCCCAGGTACAGCACGCTGTTGCGGTGCGGGTCGACCGCGAGGCGCTCGCCCATGCCGCGCCCCGGCATGTTGCCGCCCAGCTTGAACGGCAGGTCCGCCTTCTGCCAGGTGGCGCCCCGGTCGGCGGACCGGAGCACGGCGCCGTTCCCCGGGTCCCAGTCGTTGGTGTACGTGCCGACCGCCGCGTACACCCGGTTCGGGTCGACGGAGTCGGAGGCGACGCTGATGACGCCCGTGTGCCCCCAGTCGTCCCAGCCGACGTGGTCGAGCAGCGGCGTCCAGGTCTTCGTCGACTGCTGCCAGCGGTAGGCACCGCCGATGTCGGTGCGGGCGTACGCGAGGTTCTTCTCGGTGCGGTTGAAGACGATGCCGGGGACGAAGCCGCCGCCGTCGATGCGGGCGTTCTTCCAGGTGTAGGTGTCGGCGGCGATCGACACCTTCGAGTCGGAGCCGACGGCGGTGTCGGCGGCGGCCAGGGCGGGCGGACTGCCCGCGAGCAGGCCGGCCGCGAGCGCGAGCACGACCGTGAGGATGCGGGTTCTTCGCACGGTGGGTCCTCTCCGTGACTGCGGGGGGAGGGAGGGGAGACGGGCGAGCAGGGGGAACGGAAGGAGCCGGGCGGGCCCGATGGGGGCGGGTCCGCCCGGCGTGGTCCCGCCGTCTCGTGGCCGGCGGGACCGGTGTACGCGGAGCCGTGGCGGGGACTTATTCGAGGAGCTCCGCGTACGCACCCATGGCGGTGGCGATGTCCACCTGGGCCCAGAACCGGTGGTACGTGAAGGTGGGCGCGGCACCGCCCGCCAGATAGGACTCGATCTTCGACCAGGCCGGGTCGTCCTGGTAGAAGGAGCGGATCGACTCGAAGGTGGACGAGGAGTTGATCACGTCACCGTTGGGCATGGTGCCGGTCCAGCCGCTGGGGACGTACACGGGGTCGTCGAAGCGGTTGTAGTCGGCGCGGGTCTCCGGGACGGAGATGCCGAGGTCGGTGCGGTGGTTCTCCCACATGCCGTCGAGCAGCGCCTTCGCCGTCCGGGCCGCCTCGGTGTCACCGGAGCGGTCGGCGTAGTACGTCAGTGTCTTGGCGTACGCGCCGGCCACGCCCACGTCGTTGGTGTAGTCGGCGACGGTGACGTGCAGGCCGCTGTTGGCGCCCGGGTTCGCCGCGTTCCAGGTGTCGGGGGCGCCCGACCACTGGAGCGTGGACGGGATCCGGAAGGTGCCGTCCGGGTTCACGGTCGTCTCCGACAGCGCCCAGTCCACCCACTTGTCGAGGACGGCCTTGGCGCTCGCGTTCCCCGACTGCTGGTAGTACTCGGCGACGCGCTCCATGGACCACGCCTGGAAGCCGAACCACTGGTTGGACGGCGGGTCGTGGTACACGGGCTTCTCGTCGTAGTACATGCCGTGGAAGGTCGGCTTGCCCGCCGGCGGGGTGGCGTACCGGCCCGCCCAGCTGTTGGTCGCGCCGCCCGCGATGCCGCCCTCGTCGGACTGGAGCCAGCGGTAGAACTCGATCTGCCGCTCCAGCGACTTCGCCCAGTCCGCCTGCCCGGTCGCCGACTTCGGCTTCAGCGCGGCGTACTGGCTGAGCGCGTACGCGGCGAAGGGGTTCTGGTAGCCGCTGTGCGCGTGGCTGGAGCCGATGCGCCAGGCCCAGCCCGCCGAGGTGTCGACGGCGCCGCCCCAGGCGTAGTACCAGGACAGCAGGTAGTGCGAGGAGTCCTTGCCGGTGCCGGCCGGGCAGGAGGTCGGGCCGACGCAGTTGCCGATCTTCTTGAAGTACTTGTCGAACATGGCGTAGCGCAGGTAGTCGCCCATCTTGGCCGCCTTGGAGACGGTCCCGGAGACCTCGCCGCCCTTGCCCTGCTGCTTGGCCCACACGTCCGCCCAGTACGCGGCCTGCACGGCGCGCGCGTCGGCGTCGGGCGCGTTGGTGTACTTCCACTGCTTGGCGTAGGACGCGTCACGGGTGAACAGGTCCTGGTAGCCGTTGGGGCCGCCGTACTTGAAGGCGTCGCAGGTCGGGTGCGGGATCGTCTCCCACACGGACTCCTGCGGGCCGCGCTGGAAGGTGTTGATGTACGACGGTCCGGTGTCCGCAGGGCCGGCCTCGCACTTGCCGGGCGAGTTGCCGTAGCCGTAGACGTTGTCGACGTCCTGCAGCCAGTGCATGCCGTACACGTCGTCCGTGCCGTACGCGCTCTTCAGCTCCGCCGCGATCGGGTCCGGACCGACCGGGACCGCGCCGTCGAGCGCCGACGGGTACTCGTTCGGGGTGTCGTACTCGGACGCGTACGTCGCGGGCTTCGAGGCGTTGTAGGCGGAGTTGGTCGGCTGGTCGGCGTGGGTGGGGATCATGTACTTCTCCATGAGTTCCCACGCGCCGTTGAACCGCGACCAGTCACCCGTCACCTTGCCGTACATGGCCTGGAGCCACAGCAGGTAGCTGTACGCCTCCGAGGTCGTCTCGTGGCCGTGGTCCGGCGCCTCGACGATCAGCGTCTCCACCGAGTGGTAGGGGATGCCCTCGGGGGAGAAGTAGCCGCTGGCCGGGTCGGTGATCTGCCCGTACAGCTCCAGGAAGCGGCCGTCGTACTCACCCTCCGCGCCGAGCTGCGTCACGGTCACCGAGGCCTTCGCGTGCCCGGTCGCCGTCGAGTCGAAGACGGCCGTACCGGTGCCGGACGAACTGGCCGCGACGGTCACCCGCTGCGCGGTGTTCCAGTTCGACGGGGTGAAGGTGAGGCTCCCGCCGCCACTGACCGTGAGGCCGGTGGTGCCGCTCGCACGGGCGGTGGTGACCGTCACGTTCGACGCCGGACGCGTCGAGAGTTTCACGTCGAAGGTGCCCGACTCGCCCTGCCGCACTCCGAGTTGGGACGGCGAGGCGACGATGGCGGGGCCCGAGGCGACCGTGATGCCGACCGGCGTCGAGTTCGCGGACGCGCCCAGGCTGTCGTACGCCTTCGCCGTCAGGGAATGACTGCCCACGGTCAAGTTGGAGACCGAGAGCGCGTAGGGCGCGCTGGTGTCCGTGCCGAGCAGCGTGGTGTCGTCGTAGAACTCGACCTTGGTGACGTTCGCCCCGTCCGCCGCCGCCGCGGTGGCGGCCAGCGGCACCGCGGCGCCCTGCGTGTAGACGGCGCCCGCGGCCGGGCTGGTCAGCACGGCGACCGGCGGCTGGTGCGCGCCGGCGCAGGTCGTGCCGTTGACCGCGAAGGCGGTGGGGGCGGCGTTGGAGCCGCTGTACGTGAACTGGGCGCCCGTCGTCACGGCGGCGCCCGTGGCGATCGTCCCGTTCCAGGAGGTGTTCCGCACGGTGACGGTCCGGCCGGACTGCGACCAGGTGCCGTTCCAGCCGTTGCTGAGCGTCTGGTTGCCCGCGTAGTCGTAGGTCAGGGTCCAGCCGGAGATCGCCTCCGTGCCCCGGTTGGTGAGCGTGAGCTCGGCGGTGAAGCCGGAGCCCCAGTCGTTGGTCCTGTAGTCGACGCTGCACTGGACCGCCGCCGCCTGTGCGGGGGGCGAGCCCGTGCCGAGCATCGTGAGGGGCAGGGCGAGGGCCGCCGCGACGGCGGTCCACCACCGTCGTACGGCGCTGTGTCTCCGTCTCCGTCCAGTACGCATGCGCTGGTCCTCCTTGCGGATCGGAGGGGGGGTGAGGGGGAGGAGCGACAAGCCTTGAACCAGTGGGAGCGCTCCCATATTGAAGAGGGGGGTGGGAGGGGTCAAGGCTTGTGGTGAGTCGAAAAGATTCGACGAACGCACGCCTGCAGCACCCCTGTTCTTTACCGTCACTTGGCGCTACCTTCGCCTGCACCAGTGGGAGCGGTTCCATCAGTCGGCGCGTCCGTCACGGCGCGCCCGAACTGCAAGGAGTCGCTCATGCGACACCCCCCGCGTTCAGGTCTTTTACGCGTTGCCGCCCCTGCCCCCTGCGCCTCGGGTGCGACCGGCGAGCACACCTGCGTCCGTTCCGTGATCAGCGCTTACGACGGTACGTCCCTGCCGTTCGGCACCGGGCCGCGCGAACTCCCGCGCGCCCTCTACGGATAAGGAACCCGCACCATGAGCCGTATCAAACCCGTGTCCCTGAGCCGCATGAGCCGTGCGCGGAGGAACAGAACCGCAGTGCTCGCCTCGCTCGCCCTGGTCGCCGGCAGCGCCGGGTCCGCGCTCGCGGCCGTCCCCGCCGACGACGTCGGCGTCGCGGCCGTCCCCTGCACCGTCGACTACAAGGTGCAGAACCAGTGGAGCACCGGCTTCACCGTCGCCGTCACGGTCACCAACAACAGCGCCGCCAAGTCCGCGTGGGCCGTGAAGTGGGCCTACGCCGGCAACCAGCAGGTCAGCAGCGGATGGAACGCACGCTTCGCGCAGAGCGGCGCCGACGTGACCGTCTCCAACGAGAGCTACAACGGCACCCTGTCGACCGGCGGCTCGGTCAGCTTCGGCTTCAACGGCAGCTACAGCGGCACGAACGCCATCCCCTCCTCCTTCACGCTCGACGGCGTGACCTGCAACGTCGACGGCGGTGGCGGCCCGGGCCCCGACCCGGACCCGGACCCGGGAACCGGCGCGAAGGTCAACAACCCGTACTCCGGCGCCAAGGTGTACGTGAACCCCGAGTGGTCCGCGAACGCCGCCGCCGAGCCGGGCGGCAGCCGGATCGCCAACCAGCCCACCGGTGTCTGGCTGGACCGGACCGCCGCCATCGCCGGCGCGAACGGCAAGATGGGCCTGCGTGCCCACCTCGATGAGGCCCTGCGCCAGAAGGGCTCCGGCGAGCTGGCGATCCAGCTCGTCATCTACAACCTGCCCGGTCGCGACTGCTCGGCCCTCGCCTCCAACGGCGAGCTCGGCCCGACGGAGATCGACAAGTACAAGACGCAGTACATCGACCCGATCGCCGCGATCCTCGCCGACTCCAAGTACGCGGGACTGCGGATCGTCACGACCGTCGAGATCGACTCGCTGCCGAACCTGGTCACCAACGTCACGCCGCGGCCGACGGCCACTCCGAACTGCGACGTGATGAAGGCGAACGGCAACTACCAGAAGGGCGTCGGCTACGCGCTGAACAAGCTCGGCGCGATCGGCAACGTCTACAACTACGTGGACGCCGGCCACCACGGCTGGCTCGGCTGGGACGACAACTTCGCCCCGTCGGCCGCCATGTTCAAGGAGGCCGCCACCACCGAGGGCGCGACCCTCAGCGACGTGCACGGCTTCATCGTCAACACGGCCAACTACAGCGCGCTGAAGGAGGACAACTTCACCGTCGACCAGACGATCAACGGCACCTCCGTGCGCCAGTCGTCGTGGGTGGACTGGAACCGGTACACCGACGAGCTGTCGTACGCCCAGGCCATGCGCAACCAGCTCGTCTCGATCGGCTTCGACTCCAACATCGGCATGCTGATCGACACCTCCCGCAACGGCTGGGGCGGCACCGCGCGGCCCACCGGGCCGGGCGCCACGACCAACGTCAACACCTATGTCGACGGCGGCCGCTACGACCGCCGCATCCACCTCGGCAACTGGTGCAACCAGTCCGGAGCCGGGCTCGGTGAGCGTCCGAAGGCCGCCCCGGCCGCCGGGATCGACGCGTACGTGTGGATCAAGCCCCCGGGCGAGTCGGACGGGTCCAGCTCGGCCATCCCGAACGACGAGGGCAAGGGTTTCGACCGCATGTGCGACCCGACCTACACGGGCAACCCGCGCAACAACAACAACATGTCCGGCGCCCTGCCGAACGCGCCGGTCTCCGGGCACTGGTTCTCGGCGCAGTTCCAGGAGCTGATGAAGAACGCGTACCCGGCGCTGTGAGCCCTGCCGGATGACGTGGAGGTGAACCACCCCGTGTGAGGTCCGCCGGGGGCCGGGCATGTGCGTGCCCCGCCCCCGGCGGACCGCGTCCGGCGGGAGAGCCACCGAATAGTTGCCGTAACGGCAAGGTGGCTTGCCGTTCCCGGATGCACCGGCGCACTCTGGCCCGGCAACCGGACGAGAGGCGCGCCATGGGACAGCACCAGCACACGCACACCGAGGTCGACTGGGCCGAGATGGCCGCGCACCTGGAGGCCGAGGCGGAACTCTTCTCCCCGCTGTACGCGCGGGCCGCGGCCTGGCTCGCGGAGCGGCGGCCCGACCCGGGACTGGTCGTCGACGCGGGCAGCGGACCCGGCGTGGTGACCGGTGTACTGGCCGACGCGTTCCCGGGCGCCCGCATCGTCGCCGCGGACGGTTCGGGACCCCTGCTGGAACGGGCCCGCGACCGTGCCGGGCGCCACGGGTACGCCGACCGCTTCGGCACCCTGGCGGCGGACCTCCCGGACGGGCTCGACGGCCTCGAGTACCCGGCGGACCTGCTGTGGGCGAGCCGGAGCGTGCACCACCTCGGCGATCAGCGGGCGGCCCTCGCCGGCTTCGCCGCGCACCTCGCCCCCGGCGGCACCCTGGCCGTCCTGGAGGGCGGTCTGCCCGCCCGCTACCTGCCCCGCGACCTCGGCTTCGGGCGCCCCGGCCTGCAGGAGCGCCTGGACGCCGTGCAGGCCGAGTGGTTCGGCGCCATGCGGGCCGCGCTGCCCGGCGCCGTCGAGGTGGCCGAGGACTGGCCCGGCCTGCTCTCCGCGGTGGGGCTGCGCGACACCACCAGCCGTACGTTCCTGCTCGACCTGCCCGCACCGCTGCCGGACGAGGCCCGCGCCTTCGTCGTCACGGTCTTCCGGCGCCTGCGGGAGTCCTTCGCCCCCTCCCTCGACGCCACCGACCTGTCCACCCTCGACCGGCTCCTGGACCCGGACGACGGGGCGAGCCTGTACCGCCGCCCCGACGTGTTCGTGCTGACGGCCCACACCCTGCACGTGGCACGGGCCAGGCCGTGAGCCCGCATGCCGGGTGCCGCCGCCCGCACGCGGCGGGCGGCGGCACCCGTCGTGGGGTCAGTCGTTGACGTCCGCCGGGTTCGGGCCGATGCGCCGGTCCTCGTTCAGGGCGGCGATGGCGGCCACGTCCTCGTCGTCCAGGGAGAAGTCGAAGACGTCGATGTTCTCCTTGATCCGGGACGGGGTCACGGACTTCGGGATCACCACGTTGCCGATCTGGAGGTGCCAGCGCAGCACCACCTGGGCCGGGGTGCGGCCGTGCTTCTGCGCGATGGCGACGATCGCCGGGACCTCCAGCAGCCCCTTGCCCTGGCCGAGCGGCGACCAGGCCTCGGTGGCGATGCCTCGCTGCGCGTGGTACTCGCGCGACTCCTGCTGCTGCAGGTGCGGGTGCAGCTCGATCTGGTTGACCGCGGGGACGACCGAGGTCGCGTCGATCAGGCGGTCCAGGTGCTCCGGCAGGAAGTTGGAGACGCCGATGGCCTTGGCGCGGCCGTCCGCGTACAGCTTCTCGAACGCCTTGTAGGTGTCCGTGTACGTGTCCTTGGCGGGCGTCGGCCAGTGGATCAGGTACAGGTCCACGTACTCCAGGCCGAGCTTCTCCAGCGAGGCGTCGAAGGCGCGCAGCGTGGAGTCGTACCCCTGCTCGGAGTTCCAGAGCTTGGTGGTGACGAAGAGCTCCTCGCGCGGCAGGCCGGAGGCGGCGAGTGCCTTGCCCGTGCCCCGCTCGTTGCCGTAGATCGCGGCTGTGTCGATGCTGCGGTACCCGGCCTCCAACGCGGTGGCGACGGCCTGCTCCGCCTCGTCGTCGGGCACCTGCCAGACGCCGAAGCCCAGCTGGGGCATCTCGACGCCGTTGTTCAGGGTGATCGGGGGGACCTTGCTGCTCACGAGCTCTCGATCCTTAGGTCGTAGGGTTGTGCTCACCATGGTCAACGAACACGGCACGCGCCGCATTCCTGACCGGTGAGTCGGGCCCCCGGAATCGTAGATCGGCCGGAGAGGGCCCCACTCACCCCTGCCGCATAACCAATCTCCGGGCCGGTGATGCCTGTGACGCCTGTGATTCCGGCGACGCCGCGGACGACCACCCGGAGACGCCCTATCCGGCCCGCCCCCGGTGCAGCCGGTCCCCGCCGGTCAGGATCGCCGCCGCCAGCGCGTCCGCGGGACCCTGCGCGGAAGGGCGCCGGCGGCCGTGGACCAGGACGAAGTCCACCTCGCCCAGCTCGGGCAGGCCCGCCCGGTCGGGCACCCGCACCAGACCCGGGGGCACCAGTCCGTGGGAGTGCGCCATCACGCCGAGACCGGCCCGGGCCGCCGCGACCAGTCCGCTCAGGCTGCCGCTCGTGCACGCCACGCGCCAGGCACGGCCCTCCCGCTCCAGCGCCTCCAGGGCCAGCGCGCGGGTGATCCCCGGCGGCGGGTAGACGATCAGCGGCACCGGACGGCCGGGGTCCAGGCGCAGCCGCTCCGCGCCGATCCACACCAGCCGGTCGTGCCAGACCAGCTCGCCGCGCGGGTCCTCCGGGCGCCGCTTCGCCAGCACCAGGTCGAGCTTGCCCGCCGCCAGCATCTCGTGCAGGGTCCCCGACAGCTCCACCGTCAGCTCCAGGTCCACCTCGGGGTGGTCGCTGCGGAAGCGCTCCAGGATCTCCGGGAGGCGGGTCAGCACGAAGTCCTCCGAGGCGCCGAAGCGCAGCCGGCCGCGGAGCCGGGTACCCGTGAAGAACGCCGTCGCCTGCTCGTGCACCTCCAGGAGCCGGCGCGCGAAACCGAGCATCGCCTCGCCGTCCTCCGTCAGCTCCACGGAGTGGGTGTCCCGGGAGAACAGCTGCCGGCCGGTGGCGTCCTCCAGGCGCCGCACGTGCTGGCTGACCGTGGACTGGCGCAGCCCCAGCCGGCGGGCGGCCTGGGTGAAGCTCAGCGTCTGCGAGACCGCGAGGAAGGTGCGCAGGTGGGAGGGGTCGTACACGCGGCCCAGGCTACCCGGCCATCGTGATCCGTGATGACAGTCAGAGCGGTGTACCGGATTCCCGATCAAGGCGGACGGGAGGACCATGGAGAGGGCACGTCCCGTCCGTCCACGGACGGGCCCCGCCCGACGAGTGACGAGCGACGAGCAAGTGGAGCACCGTGAAGCGCCTGCAGTGGCCGAGCCGGCTACCGATCGACCCGTACATCCTGTTGTTGCTCGGGACGGTGGGCCTCGCCGCCCTCCTCCCCGCGCGGGGTACGGCCGCGGACGTCACCTCCGGGGCGTCCACCGCGGCGATCGCCTTCCTCTTCTTCCTCTACGGGGCCCGGCTCTCCACCCGTGAGGCACTCGACGGGCTCAAGCACTGGCGGCTCCACGTCACCGTCCTCGCCTGCACCTTCGTCGTCTTCCCGCTGCTGGGCCTCGCCGCGCGCGGCCTGGAGCCGGCGTTCCTGACGCACTCCCTCGCCACCGGACTGCTCTTCCTCACCCTCGTCCCGTCGACCATCCAGTCGTCGATCGCCTTCACCGCCATCGCGCGCGGCAACGTGCCCGCCGCGATCTGCGCGGGCTCCTTCTCCTCCCTGGCCGGCATAGTGATCACCCCGCTGCTCGCGGCGGCCCTGCTGGGCGGCAGCGCGGGCGGCTTCTCCGCCGACTCGATCGTGGAGATCGTGCTGCAACTGCTGGTGCCGTTCGTCGCCGGGCAGGTCCTGCGGCGCTGGATCGGCTCTTTCGTCGCCCGGCACAAGAAGGTCCTCGGGCTCGTCGACCGCGGCTCGATCCTGCTCGTCGTCTACGTCGCGTTCAGCGAGGGCATGGTGCGGGGCATCTGGTCGCAGGTCAGTCCCGGACAGCTCGCGGGCCTGCTCGCCGTGGAGGTGGTGCTGCTCGCGGTGATGCTCGCGCTCACCTGGTACGGCGGGAAGGCGCTGCGGTTCGACCGCGCGGACCGGATCGCGATCCAGTTCGCCGGCTCCAAGAAGTCCCTCGCCGCCGGGCTGCCCATGGCGAGCGTGCTGTTCGGCGCGGACGCCTCGCTCGCCGTGCTGCCGCTGATGCTCTTCCACCAGATGCAGCTCATGGTGTGCGCGGTGATCGCCAAGCGCCGCTCCCGCGACCCGCTGGAGCCGGACGAGGTCACCCCGGAGCCAGCCGCAGCGACACGAACCGCGGTCGGTACAGGGACACGTTCCGGCTGAGGTGCGCCTGGGCCGCCGTGGCGTCGGCGTCCAGCCGGTTCACGTCGTAGCTGAGGACCAGCCGGCCGCCGGCGGGCGCCCCGTGGGCCTGCGGGTTGTACGCCGCCACCCCGCCCTCGGGCAGCGGCGGCCGGAAGCCCTCCGCGGGCCCGTGCCAGGGACCGGTGGGGGAGCAGGACCAGTACGAGGTGACCGTCGTCAGGCCCTCGGTGCCCGCGGCCATCGTGAACAGCACGAACGTCTCCCCGTCGCGCACGACCGTGAACGCGCTGCCCACCCCCGTGCGCCGGCCGTCCCCGAGCACCGGCTCCGGCCGGCCGCGCACCGTCCAGCGCGCGCCGTCCCAGTACTCCCACGCGGCCTCCTCGCCGAGCCGGCCGCGCGGCACCCGGGCCACGTACGCCTCGGCCACCGGGTGGGAGGCGGTCCGCGCGTCGTTCCCGCCGAACACGTACGTCCACCCGCCCGCGTCCACCGCCGTCGTGCCGAACAGCACCCGCCGCACCGGATCGGTCACCGGCCGCTGGTCTAGCACCGTCGTGACACCCTCCAGGCGCAGGTCCGGCAGGGAGAGCGTGGCGACCTCGGTGGCCGCGGGCAGCCCGTATATCCAGGGTGCCCCGCTCGTCGTGCGCGTCCACAGCAGCACCCGCACCACCTGCTCCGGCGAGCCCGGCGCGCGCGCCTCGACCCGGGCCGCGACCGGCCAGCGCCACTCCCCGGGACCCGGGTCGGGGAAGAGCGGCGCGGGCAGCGTGGACAGCAGCCGGCCCTCCTCGGACATCAGCACGGCCGTGTTGCGCACCAGCGGCGTCGCGGCGTCCCGCCAGGCCACGGACTCGCCGGCCGGGTTGGGCGGTGCGTGCACCCGGCCGAGGAAGGTGTCGGAGAACAGCCACAGCACCCGCCCGTCCGGCAGCCGCACCGAGTGGGTGCCGTCCCCGCCGGTCCAGTCGTCCGTGCGCGTGGCGTCGTCGCCGTAGCGTGCGAACTCGCCGGTCAGGGCGGTGTGCTCGGTCCACGACCGGACCGTACGGGGCGTGCAACGGCCGCCGCCCTCCCGGTCGTCCGGGAGGGCGGTGAGCAGCACGGCCGCGAGGACCAGGACGAGCAGGAGCCCGAGCCCGGTCCCCGTCCGCCGTCGTGCGCGTATGTCGTCGGGCACGGACGGGACGTTAACGGCCCCGGCGCGCACGGTCCATGGGCGGCCACGACCCGCCACGCGCCCACGGCCGAATGCGAGCAGTTCACGGGCTCGTCGATCCGGATTTCCGGTACGGACGGCCGACGCGGGCTAACGTTCCGTCATGACCGCACCGGACACCGAACCCCGCCTGGCGCTCGACCCCGCGCGCACCGCCCTCGTGCTCGTCGACCTGATGGACCGCATGGTCGGGCTGCCCCTGGTCCCCCGCACGGGCACGGACGTACTCGGCGCCGCCGAGCAGCTGGCGCGGGCCTTCCGCACGGCGGGCGCCCCCGTCGTGCTGATCCGTGTGGAGCGTTCCGGGGTGGCCGAGCAGCCGCCGGGCAGCGGCCTGGCCGCCGGTCTCGCCGCGGACGGCGACCTGGAGATCGTGAAGCGGACCATCGGCGGCTTCCAGGGCACCGGACTGGACGAGCGGCTGCGCGAGCGCGGCGTCACCACCCTCGTCCTCGGCGGCGTCGCCACCAACCTCGGCGTCGAGTCCACCGCCCGCGCCGCCGCCGACCTCGGGTACGACCTGGTCTTCGTCGAGGAGGCGATGTCCGCGTTCACGGCCGCCGAGCACGAGGCCTCGGTCCGGCTGGACTTCCCCCGGCTGGGGACGGTGGTGCGGGTGGCGGACGTGCGCTTCGTGGCGGGGTGAGCGGGGCGGCGCCCTGGGCCGGGCCCGGCCCGGCGCCGCACCGGGGCCGTGTCGAGGCGGGGCTCCTACGGCGCAGGGGGCGCTCCCCGCCGGTCGGAGCCCCGCCGCCGTGCAGCGGGGGAGCCTCAGCCCTGGGCGGCCGCGGCCCGCAGGGCGATGCGGTGCTCACCCGCGTACACGTTCATGGAGGCGCCCCGCAGGAAGCCCACCAGGGTCAGCCCCGTCTCGGCCGCCAGGTCGACGGCCAGGGAAGACGGCGCCGACACCGCGGCCAGCACCGGGATGCCCGCCATCACGGCCTTCTGGGCGAGCTCGAAGGAGGCGCGGCCCGAGACCAGCAGGACCGTGCGGGACAGCGGCAGCGCGCCGTTCTGCAGGGCGCGCCCCACCAGTTTGTCGACCGCGTTGTGGCGGCCCACGTCCTCGCGGACGTCGAGCAGCTCCCCGTCCTCGGAGAACAGGGCCGCCGCGTGCAGCCCCCCGGTCCGGTCGAAGACCCGCTGGGCCGCGCGGAGCCGGTCGGGGAGGTCCGCGAGCAGCCCGGGCTCCAGCAGGAGCGGGGCGAGCTCGCCGCCACGGGTGTCGTCGACGGTCCACCGGGCGGTCGTCCGGACCGCGTCCAGGCTCGCCTTGCCGCACAGGCCGCAGGACGAGGTGGTGTACACGTTGCGTTCCAGGGTGATGTCCGGGATCACGACGCCCGGCGCCGTCGACACGTCGACCACGTTGTAGGTGTTCGAGCCGTCGGCGGTGGCCCCGGCGCAGTAGACGATGTTCCGCAGCTCGTCCGCGCCGCCCAGCACCCCCTCGCTGACCAGGAAGCCCGCCGCCAGCGCGAAGTCGTCACCGGGGGTGCGCATGGTGATCGCCAGGGGCTTGCCGTTGAGCCGGATCTCCAGCGGTTCCTCCGCCACGAGGGTGTCCGGGCGGCTGGAGACCGCGCCGTCCCGGACGCGGATGACCTTGCGTCGTTCCGTGACTCTTCCCATGTCCCGATCAGCCCCGGTTCCTTGCGTGCTGCGGCCCTGACGGCCCTTGCTGTGCGTGCGATCGCCGCGGGGCACCGGAGCGTCGAGGGGCCCGGTGACCCACCCGGTCATTGTCCTGCACTCCCGGGGTGACTCGAGGGCTCGTACCCCTCGGACCGAGAGCCATGTAGCCGAAATACTGTGTACAGTATGGAAGTTGGGGCAGCAAGGTTCCGCGCACCATCTCGACGGCGCCCCCACCGGGGCCGCCGCAGTCGCGCTCGTCGCCGTGGACCTTCTGCCCAGTGATCCGCCAGGGTGAGCTGTCCCGGCCGAATCTCGCCCTCCTGCACGGGCACCTGCTGATGAAGGCGCAGCTGTGGAGGTGGGGGAGCGACCGCTCGTCGGCTGAGAACGACCGTTCGTCGCATCCTGCATACCGTTCACCGCATACGGTCGACCATTCGGACAAGCCGACTTCCCAACCGGGCAACCGGTTCCTATCGTCCGGATCATGAGTCCCCCCGTAGCGCCACCCGGCTGGAGCCGCTGGCTCGTCCCGCCCGCTGCCCTGTCGGTGCACCTCTCCATCGGACAGGCCTATGCCTGGTCCGTGTTCAAACCCGCCCTGGAGTCCGCCCTGGACCTCAGCGGCACCCAGAGCGCCCTGCCCTTCCAGCTCGCCATCGTGATGCTGGGCCTGTCCGCCGCGTTCGGCGGCACGTTCGTGGAACGCAACGGGCCGCGCTGGGCGATGACCGTGTCCCTGGTCTGCTTCTCCTCCGGCTTCCTGCTGTCCGCGCTGGGCGCCTTCACGGAGCAGTACTGGCTGATCGTGCTCGGCTACGGCTTCGTCGGCGGCATCGGTCTCGGCATCGGCTACATCTCGCCCGTGTCGACGCTGATGAAGTGGTTCCCGGACCGTCCCGGCATGGCCACCGGCATCGCCATCATGGGCTTCGGCGGCGGCGCGCTGATCGCCTCGCCGTGGTCCGCGCAGATGCTGGACTCCTTCGGTTCCGACAGCACCGGCATCGCGCAGGCCTTCCTCGTGCACGGCCTCGCGTACGCCGTCTTCATGTCGCTCGGTGTCTTCCTGGTCCGCGTGCCGCGGCCGAAGGAGTCCGCCGACGGCACTCCGGCACCGCTCCAGGGCGTCCAGGTCTCCGCCAACAGCGCGCTGCGCACCCCGCAGTTCTGGTTCCTGTGGATCGTGCTCTGCATGAACGTGACCGCGGGCATCGGCATCCTGGAGAAGGCCGCGCCGATGATCCGGGACTTCTTCGCGGACACCTCGACGCCGGTCTCGGTGTCGGCGGCGGCCGGGTTCGTGGCGCTGCTCTCGGCGGCCAACATGGCCGGCCGCCTCGGCTGGTCCTCGGCCTCGGACATCATCGGGCGCAAGAACATCTACCGCCTCTACCTGGGCGTGGGCGCGGTGATGTACGCGCTGATCGCGTTGTTCGGGGACAGCTCCAAGCCGGTGTTCATCGTCTGCGCGCTGGTCATCCTCTCCTTCTACGGCGGCGGTTTCGCGACCATCCCGGCGTACCTGAAGGACATGTTCGGCACCTACCAGGTGGGCGCCATCCACGGCCGGCTGCTCACCGCCTGGTCCACCGCGGGCGTCCTCGGGCCGCTGATCGTCAACTGGATCGCGGACCGGCAGGAGGCGGCGGGCAAGACCGGCGCCAACCTCTACGGCACCTCCATGTGGATCATGATCGGGCTGCTCGTGGTCGGCTTCGTCGCCAACGAGCTCGTCCGTCCCGTCCACGCCCGTCACCACGTCAGCGCCGAGAAGAAGAAGGAGGCCGTCGATGTCCAGCAGTGACACCAGCCCGCCCGACCGGCGGGGACTCGTCGTCCTCTCCTGGGTCTGGGTGGGGGCGCCGCTCGCGTACGGTCTGTACGAACTCGTCCGCAAGGTGACCCAGCTGTTCACCGGCTGACGACCGCCGTCACGGGCGGGCGGTCACGTACCGCGACGCCGCCCGGCACCGCCAGGACGTCGTCGGGTCTGACAGAAGCCCACAACCAGGGAGGTCCAATCCTGTCTCCCTGCACGCCCTCGTACCCGTGAGTCACTGATCAGACTGGGGGATCCCGTTACCCAGGCAACGAGGGGATCCCCCATGAACGGCTCGCGCATCGCCGCCGTCGGCCACTACCAGCCCGCCAAGGTCCTCACCAACGAGGACCTGGCGGGCCTGGTCGACACCAGTGACGAATGGATCCGGAGCCGGGTGGGCATCCGCACGCGCCACATCGCCGGACCGGACGAGCCGGTGGACGAGCTGGGCGCGCACGCCGCCGCCAAGGCCCTGGCGGCGGCCGGCCTCACCCCCGACGCCGTCGACCTCGTCGTCGTGGCCACCTCCACCGCCACCGACCGCTCCCCGAACACCGCCGCCCGCATCGCCGCGCGCCTCGGCATCCCCTCCCCGGCCGCCCTGGACGTCAACGTCGTCTGCGCCGGCTTCACCCACGCCCTCGCCACCGCCGACCACGCCGTGCGCGCGGGCGCCGCCACCCGGGCCCTGGTCGTCGGCGCCGAGAAGATGTCCGACGTCACCGACTGGAGCGACCGCACCACCTGCGTCCTCGTCGGCGACGGGGCGGGTGCCGCCGTCGTCGAGGCCGCCGACGAGCCCGGCATCGGGCCGGTGCTGTGGGGCTCGGTGCCCGAGATGGGGCACGCGGTACGGATCGAGGGGACGCCCCCGCGCTTCGCCCAGGAGGGCCAGAGCGTCTACCGCTGGGCGACCACGAAACTGCCCGCCATCGCCCGCCGGACGTGCGAGCGCGCCGGATACGCTCCCGAGGACCTCGCCGCGGTCGTGCTGCACCAGGCCAACCTGCGCATCATCGAGCCCCTCGCGGAACGGATCGGCGCGGTGAACGCCGTGGTGGCACGCGACGTCGTCGACTCCGGCAACACCTCCGCCGCGAGCATCCCGATGGCCTTCTCCAAGCTGGTCGAGCGCGGTGAGATCCGCAGCGGCGACCCTGTCCTGCTGTTCGGGTTCGGCGGCAACCTGTCGTACGGCGGGCAGGTCGTCCGCTGCCCCTGAACGAGCCTCCCTCCGTTCCTCCAGGGCCGGTGACGGAGTGATTGCGCACCGTAGACTGTAGACGAAAGACAATCCATACTGACCGGACCGCTTCGGCCGGCCACCGCGCCGCCGCTGCCCTGGAGGGGGACCGCGATGCTGTCGACAGGACTGCCGCAGGGGGCGGTGCCCAGGCTGGAACGCCCCGGTCCGTTGCGTGACCGCGTCTACGAGGCCCTGCTCGAACTCATCACCACCCGCGCCCTGCAGCCGGGCCAGCACCTGGTCGAGAGCGAGCTCGCCGGTCACCTCGGGGTCTCCCGGCAGCCGGTGCGCGAGGCGCTGCAGCGGCTGAACACCGAGGGGTGGGTCGATCTGCGGCCCGCCCAGGGCGCGTTCGTGCACGAGCCGACCGAGGAGGAGGCCGACCAGCTCCTCACGGTGCGCACGCTGCTGGAGGCCGAGGCGGCCCGGCTCGCCGCTGCTGCCGCGGGCACGGCGGGCATCGCGGCCCTGGAGGAGCTGTGCGCCGAGGGGGAGCGGGCGGTCGCCGCCGACGACGTGGACGGCGCGGTGGCGACCAACGCCCGCTTCCACGCCAAGGTGATGGAACTCGCGGGCAACGCGGTCCTCGCCGAGCTGGCGGGTCAGGTGGACCGCCGGGTCCGCTGGTACTACACCCCGGTCGCCCGGCAGCGCGGCAGGCAGTCCTGGATCGAGCACCGCGAACTCATCGCGGCGATCGCGTCCCGTGACGAGCAGCGCGCCACCGAGGTGATGCGCGACCACACGGAGCACACGCGGCGGACCTACCACGCGCGTTCGCGCACGTAGGGGCGGCGGCACGGCACCCGGACGCGCGGAAGGCGCCCACCGCTCCGGTGGGCGCCTTCCGCTTTCCGTCGTCCTCTCCCGCACCCGCCTTTGTCCTGCGAGTGGAAAAAGTCGCGAGCAATTCCTGTGCAACTTCTTCCCACTCACGGCACCCACTGCTACGTTCCCCTCGAAAGCAAGCCACACCGGAGTGTCTTGAACACGACACTCGCCGTACGCAGCCGATCGGGGCAGGGAGGGGCACGTGAGACGCATGACGGCCCGACCCGCCAACACCCACCAGGCCCGGCTGCTGCGGCTGCTCCGTGACGGCGGCCCCAGCTCCCGGGCCCAGCTGGGCGACCAGGTCGACCTCTCCCGGTCGAAGCTGGCCGTCGAGGTGGACCGGCTGCTGGAGACGGGCCTGGTCGTGGCCGACGGACTCGCCGCCTCGCGCGGCGGCCGCCGCTCCCACAACATCAGGCTCGCGCCCGGACTCCGCTTCCTCGGCATCGACATCGGCGCGACCTCCGTCGACGTCGCCGTCACCAACGCGGAGCTGGAGGTCCTCGGGCACATCAACCAGCCCATGGACGTCCGCGAGGGGCCGGTCGCCGTCTTCGAGCAGGCCCTGGCCATGGTGGCCAAGCTGCGGGCCTCCGGGCTGGCGGAGGGGTTCGACGGCGCCGGCATCGGCGTCCCCGGACCGGTCCGCTTCCCCGAGGGCGTCCCGGTGGCGCCGCCGATCATGCCGGGCTGGGACGGGTTCCCGGTCCGCGAGGCGCTCAGCCAGGAACTCGGCTGCCCGGTCATGGTCGACAACGACGTGAACCTGATGGCGATGGGGGAGCAGCACGCGGGCGTCGCCCGTTCCGTGGGCGACTTCCTCTGCGTCAAGATCGGCACCGGCATCGGCTGCGGCATCGTCGTCGGCGGTGAGGTCCACCGCGGTACGACGGGCAGCGCCGGCGACATCGGGCACATCCAGGCGGTACCGGAGGGGCGTCCCTGCCCCTGCGGCAACCGGGGCTGCCTGGAGGCCCACTTCAGCGGCGCCGCGCTGGCCCGCGACGCCACGGAGGCGGCCCAGCAGGGCCGTTCCGCGGAACTCGCCGCACGGCTCCGGGCGAGCGGTGCCCTGAGCGCCGTCGACGTCGCCGCCGCGGCCGCCGCGGGCGACGCCACCGCGCTCGACCTGATCCGCGCGGGCGGCGCCCACACCGGGCAGGTCATCGCCGGACTCGTCAGCTTCTTCAACCCCGGCCTCGTGGTGATCGGCGGCGGCGTCACCGGCCTGGGCCACAACCTGCTCGCCGCCATCCGCACCCAGGTCTACCGCCAGTCGCTCCCGCTCGCGACCGGCAACCTCCCCATCGTGCTCGGCGAACTGGGGCCCACCGCCGGCGTCATCGGCGCGGCCCGCCTCATCAGCGACCACCTGTTCTCACCCGCGTAAGACCGTCACCCCGCACGGCACCACCAGGTACGTCAGCTCGGCACCACCAGGTACGTCAGCCAGGCAACACGTGTAAGTCAGCCCGCGCACCGCCCTGCCCGACAGCAGCTCCTCCCTGACCGCACAGCAGCCCCGCCCCGCCTGAACAGCACCTCCGCCCCGCCCGACAGCGATTCCAGCCTGCCCGCACAGCATCCCGCCCTGCCCGCACGCAGCTCCGCCCTGCCCTGGAACCGGCCCGCACGCCCGCCGAGGGGAACGTCATGGCACCCGAACCACCCCTGCTCACCATGTCCGGCATCACCAAGTCCTTCCCCGGCGTCCGGGCCCTGGACGGCGTCGACCTCGACGTCCAGGCCGGCGAGGTGCACTGCCTGCTCGGCCAGAACGGAGCCGGGAAGTCCACCCTCATCAAGGTTCTCGCCGGCGCCCACCAGCCCGACGACGGCACCATCACCTGGCGCGGCGACCCCGTCACCCTGAAGTCCCCGATCGCCGCCATGCGCCTCGGCATCGCCACCATGTACCAGGAACTCGACCTGGTGGAGCACCTGTCGGTCGCCGAGAACGTGTACCTCGGCCACGAACCCACGGCCGCCGGCTTCGTCGTACGGGGCAGGGCGGCGAGGGAGTCGGCGGCGGCGCTGCTCCGGCGGCTCGGGCACCCCGAGGTCGACCCGGGCCGGCTCGTGGGCGACCTGTCCGCGGCCCAGCAGCAGATCGTCTCCATGGCGCGGGCGCTCTCCCACGACGTACGCCTCATCGTCATGGACGAGCCGACCGCCGCCCTCGACCCGGACGAGACCGACAACCTGTTCCGCATCGTCGGCGACCTGACCGCCGACGGGGTCGCCGTCATCTACATCTCGCACCGGCTGGAGGAGATCCGCCGCATCGGGGACCGGGTGACCGTGCTGAAGGACGGGCGCTCGGTGGCGGGCGGACTGCCCGCGGAGTCCACCCCGACCCGCGAGGTCGTGGCCCTGATGACCGGCCGCAACGTCGAGTACGTCTTCCCGCAACGGCCGTCCGCGCCCGCGGAACCGTCCACCGGCACCCCGTTGCTGGAGGTGCAGGGCCTCGCCCGAGACGGGGAGTTCGAGCCGTTCGACCTCACCGTGCACCCCGGCGAGATCGTCGGACTCGCCGGCCTGGTCGGCTCCGGTCGCTCGGAGATCCTGGAGACCGTCTACGGCGCCCGCAAGCCCAGCGCCGGCCGGGTCCTCGTCGACGGGAAGCCCCTGAAGCCCGGCAGCGTGCGCGCCGCCGTCGCCGCCGGGCTCGGACTCGCCCCCGAGGAGCGCAAGGCGCAGGCCCTGCTGATGCTGGAGTCCGTCACCAGAAACGTTTCCGTGTCGTCCATGTCCCGCTTCTCGCGCGGCGGCTGGATCGACCGGCGCGCCGAGTCCGGGGCCGCCCGCACCGCCGTACGGGAGCTGTCGCTGCGCCCCGACAACCCGGACGTACCCGTGCGCACCCTCTCCGGAGGCAACCAGCAGAAGGCGGTGCTCGCCCGCTGGCTGCTGCGCGGCTGCAAGGTCCTGCTGCTCGACGAGCCCACCCGCGGCGTCGACGTGGGCGCCCGCGCCGAGCTGTACGCGGTCGTCCGCCGCCTCGCCGACGAGGGCCTCGCCGTGCTGCTGGTCTCCAGCGAGGTGCCCGAGGTCCTCGGCCTCGCCGACCGCGTGCTCGTCCTGCGCGAGGGCCGCATCGTGCACCGGGCCCCCGCCCGCGCACTGGACGAACACCGCGTCCTCGACCTGGTCATGGAAGGAAGTTCCGTGGCCGCCCAGAGCCCCAGCTCCACCAGCCCCATCGGCACCACCGGCCCCATGGAAGGAAGCCCGGCGTCATGACGCAGCCCGTATCACCGCCCCGGGGCGGCACGGAGAAGGAAGTGCCGCAGGTGAGCGAGGGGCCCGGCCCGCGGGTCGCCTTCGCCCGCGCCGACGTCCGCACCCTCTCGCTGCTCGGTGTCCTCGCCGCCCTGGTCCTCATCGGCGGCATCACCGCCCCCGACGCGTTCCTGGACACCCGCAACCTGCAGCTCGTCCTCACCCAGGCGTCCGTCATCGGCGTCGTCACCGTCGGCATGACCTTCGTGATCATCTCCGGCGGCATCGACCTGTCGGTCGGCGCGATCGTCGCCCTCGCCTCGGTGTGGGCGACCACGGTCGCCACCCAGGAGTTCGGCTTCGCGGGCATCCTCTTCACCGCGGTGATCGTCGGCCTGGGCTGCGGCCTGGTGAACGGCGTGCTCATCGCGTACGGCGGGATGGTGCCCTTCATCGCCACCCTCGCCATGCTCGCCTCGGCCCGCGGCCTCGCCCTGCAGATCACCGACGGCTCCACCCAGGTCGTCACCGTCACCAGCGTCCTGGACCTCGGCAACCGCGACGCCTACGTGCTCGGCATCCCGCCGCTCGTCCTCGTCTTCGCCGCCGTCACCGTCATCGGCTGGCTGGTGCTCAACCGGACGACGTTCGGCCGGCGCTCGGTCGCCGTCGGCGGCAACGCGGAGGCGGCCCGGCTCGCCGGCATCGACGTACGCCGCCAGCGGCTGTACCTGTACCTGCTCTCCGGACTGTGCTGCGGCATCGCGGCCTTCCTGCTGATCGTGCTGGCCGGCTCCGGCCAGAACACCAACGGCAACCTCTACGAGCTCGACGCCATCGCCGCCGCGATCATCGGCGGCACCCTGCTCAGCGGCGGCCGCGGCACCATCGTCGGCTCCGTGCTCGGCGTCCTGATCTTCACCACCATCACCAACATCTTCGCGCTGAACAACCTGCAGACCGACGTCCAGCAGATCGCCAAGGGCGCGATCATCGTCGCCGCGGTCCTGGTCCAGCGACGCACCGCAAGCACCACCTGAACGGGCCGACACGGGAAGGGACCCCATCGTCATGTCACAGTTCACGAGCCGCAGGAGAATGCTCTTCGGGACCGCCGCGGTCGGCGCGGGCGTGGTCCTCGCGGGCTGCACCAGCAACGAGTCGAGCGACGAGCCCGCCGCCAACGACCAGCCGGCCGCCGCCGACGACAAGCCCGGCAAGGAGGTGACCATCGGCTACGCCGGGCCGCAGGCCGACCACGGCTGGCTCAACGCCGTCAACGTGCAGGCCAAGAACCGCGCGGAGAAGTACGAGGACGTCACCTTCGAGGTCACCGAGGGCTCCAACGACACCGCCACGCAGATCGGCCAGATCGAGACCCTCATCAACAAGAAGGTCGACGTCCTGGTCATCCTCCCCGCCGACGGCAAGGCCCTCACCCAGGTCGGCCTGCAGGCGATGCGCGCCGGCATCCCCGTGGTCAACCTCGACCGCGTCTTCAACTCCCCGCAGGCGTACCGCTCCTACGTCGGCGGCGACAACTACGGCATGGGCCTCAACGCCGGGCACTACATCGGCGAGAAGCTCAAGGACCAGGAGAACGCGCGCGTCGTCGAGCTCGCCGGGCTCGACAACCTGGAGCTGACCCAGCAGCGCACCCAGGGCTTCGACGACGCCCTGAAGAACTACCCCAACATCAAGAAGGTGGCCCGGCAGGCGGCCGACTTCACGGTCGAGTCGGGGCAGGCCAAGATGGCGCAGCTGCTCCAGGCGCAGTCGGACTTCCACGCGCTGTGGAACCACGACGACGACCAGGGCGTCGGCGCCCTGCGCGCCATCGAGCAGGCCGGACGCGACGACTTCCTGATGGTCGGCGGCGCGGGCGCGCTCTCCGCCATGCAGGCCATCCAGGCGGACGACGGCGTGCTGAAGGCGACCGTCCTCTACCCGCCCACCATGGCGGCGTCCGCGATCGACGTCGCCCGCGCCCTCGGCCAGGGCAAGGGCATCGGCGGACTCGCCGAGTTCGAGGTGCCGTCCGCGCTGACGCTGTACTCCGCGGTCGTCGACAAGGACAACGTCGACCAGTACATGTCCACCGGCTTCAAGTGACCGGCCGCGGTCGCCGCGCCGTACGGGTCCGGTCACCGGACCGGGCCCGTACCCCCACCGCGCCGGGACGAGCAGCCGACGAGTTCGAGAGTCCGAGGAGGACATCCTGATGACACAGCCGCACCAGGGCGACGAGGCCGGGAAGCCGCCGCTCGGCGTCGGCATGGTCGGGTACGCGTTCATGGGCGCCGCCCACTCGCAGGGCTGGCGCACCGCGGGCCGCGTCTTCGACCTGCCGATGGACCCGGTCCTCGCCGCGGTCTGCGGCCGGGACGCCGGGGCCGTGCGCGCCATGGCCGACCGGCACGGCTGGGCGGCGGCCGAGACCGACTGGCGGGCCCTGATCGAACGCGACGACGTCGACCTCGTCGACATCTGCACCCCCGGTGACAGCCACGCCGAGATCGCGCTGGCCGCCCTCGCCGCCGGCAAGCACGTGCTGTGCGAGAAGCCCCTCGCCAACACGGTCGAGGAGGCCGAGGCCATGACGGCGGCGGCCGCCGCGGCCCGGGAGCGCGGGCAGCTCGCCATGGTCGGCTTCAACTACCGCCGCGTCCCCGCCACCGCGCTGGCCCGCAGGATGGTCGCCGAGGACCGGCTCGGCGCGCTGCGCCACGTCCGCGTGACCTACCTCCAGGACTGGCTGGTCGACCCCGAGTTCCCGCTGACCTGGCGGCTGCGCAAGGAGTCGGCCGGCTCCGGGGCGCTCGGCGACCTGGGCGCGCACATCGTGGACCTCGCGCAGTACCTCGTGGGCGAGCCCGTCGTCGGCGTATCCGCGCTCACCGAGACCTTCGTACGGGAGCGGCCGCTGCCCGCCGGGGCGTCGAGCGGCCTCGGGCACGCGGGCGACGGCGGCGGGCGCGGCGCCGTCACCGTGGACGACGCGGCCCTGTTCACCGGACGGTTCGCCTCCGGGGCCATCGCCTCCTTCGAGGCCACCCGGTTCGCCACCGGCCGCAAGAACTCCCTGCGCATCGAACTCAACGGCGAACGCGGTTCGCTCGCCTTCGACCTGGAGCGGCTCAACGAGCTCTCCTACCACGACCACACCGAGCCGGGCGCCCACGCCGGCTTCCGCCGCATCCTCGTCACCGAGCCCGACCACCCCTACCTGGACGCGTGGTGGCCGCCGGGCCACGGCCTCGGCTACGAGCACACCTTCGTGCACCAGGCCCGCGACCTCGTGCACGCCATCGCCTCCGGCACCGCACCCGAGCCGTCCTTCGCCGACGGACTCCAGGTGCAGCGCGTGCTCGCGGCCGTGGAGGAGAGCGCCGGGGCGGACTCCGTCTACACCCCGGTCGCCCCGATGGACCCGCTCGCCCCGGCCGCACCCGCCGCCCCGGCCACGCCGATCGTGGCCTGAGGACTCCCGAGCACTCGAGCATTCGAAAGAGGAGGTCAGCACAGCCATGCCGCGCACCTTCACGCTGTTCACCGGCCAGTGGGCCGACCTGCCCCTGGAGGAGGTCTGCCGCCGGGCCCGCGACTTCGGGTACGACGGACTGGAGCTCGCCTGCTGGGGCGACCACTTCGAGGTCGACAAGGCCCTCGCCGACCCGGGCTACATCGAGTCCCGGCACCAGCTGCTCGACAAGTACGGCCTCAAGTGCTGGGCGATCTCCAACCACCTCGTCGGCCAGGCCGTCTGTGACGCCATCATCGACGAGCGCCACCAGGCCATCCTGCCGGCCCGCATCTGGGGCGACGGCGAGGCCGAGGGCGTACGGCAGCGGGCCGCCGCCGAGATCGCCGACACCGCGCGGGCCGCCGCCGCCTTCGGCGTCGACACCGTCATCGGCTTCACCGGCTCGGCCATCTGGCACCTGGTCGCCATGTTCCCGCCCGCCCCCGAGTCGATGATCGAACGCGGTTACGAGGACTTCGCCGCCCGCTGGAACCCGATCCTCGACGTGTTCGACACCGAGGGCGTACGGTTCGCGCACGAGGTCCACCCGAGCGAGATCGCCTACGACTACTGGACCACCCAGCGCGCCCTGGACGCGGTCGACCGGCGCCCGGCCTTCGGCCTCAACTTCGACCCCTCACACTTCGTGTGGCAGGACCTGGACCCGGTCGGCTTCCTGTGGGACTTCAAGGACCGCATCTACCACGTGGACTGCAAGGAGGCCCGCAAGCGCCTCGACGGCCGCAACGGGCGCCTCGGCTCCCACCTGCCGTGGGGCGACCCGCGCCGCGGCTGGGACTTCGTCTCCGCCGGCCACGGCGACGTGCCCTGGGAGGACGTCTTCCGGATGCTCCGCTCCATCGACTACCAGGGTCCCGTCTCCGTCGAGTGGGAGGACGCCGGCATGGACCGGCTTCAGGGCGCTCCCGAGGCCCTGGAGCGGCTGAAGGCCTTCGACTTCGAGCCGCCGTCGGCCTCGTTCGACGCGGCGTTCGGCGGCAGCGACTAGCCGCCGGCACGGTGCTCCCGGGGCGACGGCGCGCCCCGGGAGCACCGCCCACCTCCGGGGTGACGGCGCACCCCGGCGTACCGCACCACTCCGTACGACCGGCTCCTTACTGAGCACACCCCCGTACGACCGGCTCCTTACTGGAGGCATTCCGTGCACCCGTACGCAGACAACACAACCCCCACCAGTACCACCGGCCGCGCCAGACGCCCGAGACTCCGCGGGGCGGTCGCCCTGCTGAGCGGCCTGCTGCTCGCGGGCGGCTCGCTCTCCCTCACCGCGCCGGCCGCCGGCGCGGCCGACAGCGGCACCAGCCCCAAGGTGGAGGCAGCGGCCGCAGCCGAGGACTTCCAGCAGGTTCCCCTCGCCAAGGGCGAGGCGGAGGTCGGCGAACCCATGTCGCTGGCCGTGCTGCCGGACCGCTCGGTCCTGCACACCTCGCGCGACGGCGAGCTGCGCCTCACCGACGCGGGCGGCAACACCCGGCTCGCGGGCAAGCTCGACGTGTACGCGCACGACGAGGAGGGCCTGCAGGGCATAGGCATCGACCCCGCCTTCGAAGAGAACCGTTTCATCTACCTCTACTACGCGCCCCCGATGGACACCCCCGAGGGCGATGCCCCCGAGACCGGTACCGCCGCCGACTTCGCCCCCTTCGAGGGCGTCAACCGGCTGTCGCGCTTCGTGCTGAACACGGACGGCACGCTGGACACCGCCAGTGAGACGCAGATCCTCGACGTGCCCGCCACCCGAGGCATCTGCTGCCACGTCGGCGGCGACATCGACTTCGACGCGGACGGCAACCTCTACCTGTCGACGGGCGACGACTCCAACCCGTTCCAGTCGGACGGCTTCACGCCCATCGACGAGCGCCCGGACCGCAACCCGGTCTTCGACGCCCAGCGCACCTCCGGCAACACCAACGACCTGCGCGGCAAGATCCTGCGCATCAAGGTGAACGAGGACGGCTCCTACGACGTCCCCGAGGGCAACCTGTTCGCGCCCGGCACGGAGAAGACGCGGCCCGAGATCTACGCGATGGGCTTCCGTAACCCGTTCCGCTTCAGCGTCGACCAGGAGACCGGCATCCTCTACGTCGGTGACTACGGTCCCGACGCGGGCGCCGCGAACCCCAACCGCGGCCCGGCCGGCAAGGTCGAGTTCGCGCGCGTGACCGAGCCCGGCAACTTCGGCTGGCCCTACTGCGTCGGCGAGAACGAGCCGTACATCGACTACGACTTCGCCACCGGCACCTCGGGCGAGCCCTTCGACTGCGCCGCCCCGAAGAACACCTCGCCGAACAACACCGGCCTGACCGACCTGCCGCCCGCCGTGGGCGCCTGGATCCCGTACGACGGCGCGTCCGTGCCCGAGTTCGGCGACGGCTCCGAGTCCCCGATGGGCGGCCCGGTCTACCACTACGACCCCGACCTCGACTCGCCGGTGAAGTTCCCGGAGGAGTACGACGGCGATTTCTTCGCCGCCGAGTTCGGCCGCCAGTGGATCAAGCGGATCACCTCGGACGCCGACGGCACCGTGCAGGCCATCAACGACATCCCGTGGACCGGCACCCAGCCCATGGACATGGCCTTCGGCCCGGACGGCGCGCTGTACGTCCTCGACTACGGCCTCTCCTGGTTCGGCGGTGACGACAACTCCGCCCTGTACCGCATCGAGAACGCCACCGACGGACACTCGCCGATCGCCCAGGCCGCGGCCGACCGCACCTCCGGCCAGGCACCGCTGCGGGTGAACTTCTCCTCCGCCGGCTCCACCGACGCCGACGGCGACAAGCTCACCTACAGCTGGGACTTCGGCGACGGCGGCACCTCCACGTCCGCCGACCCGCGCCACACCTACCGGCAGAACGGCACCTACACCGCGACGGTGACCGCCACCGACCCGCAGGGCCGCACCGGCAGCGCCAGCGTGCAGATCGTGGTCGGCAACACCGCGCCCACGGTGACGCTGCAGCTCCCCGAGGACGGTCAGCTGTTCAGCTTCGGTGACGCCGTTCCGTTCAAGGTGAAGGTCACCGACCCCGAGGACGGCCGGAACATCGACTGCTCCAAGGTCACCGTCACCTTCATCCTCGGCCACGACAGCCACGGCCACCCGCTGACCTCAGCGAACGGCTGCTCCGGCACCATCCAGACCAGCGCCGACGGCGGCCACGACCCGAACGCCAACATCTTCGGTGTCTTCGACGCCGTCTACACCGACAACGGGGGCGGCGGCCAGGCCCCGCTGACCACCCATGACCAGAACGTCACCCAGCCCCGCCACCGCCAGGCCGAGCACTACGGCGACTCCTCCGGCGTGACGGTGCAGAACCGCGAGAGCGCCAACGGCGGCAAGACCGTCGGCGACATCTCCAACGGTGACTGGATCTCCTTCGAGCCGTACGTCCTCTCCAACGCCACGAAGATCACGGCGCGGGTCGCCGCCGAGGCCGCGGGCGGCAGGCTCGAGGTCCGCGCGGGCTCCCCGAAGGGCCGGCTGCTCGCCTCCGCGAAGGTCCCGGTGACCGGCGGCACGGAGACGTACCAGGACGTCAGCGCCAAGCTGTGGCTCCCGCCGCGTGGCACCACCACGCTGTACCTGGTCTTCAAGGGCAAGAAGGGCACCGCCCAGCTGTTCGAGGTGGACGACTTCACGTTCACGACGAAGAAGTGAGGTGGCTGCCGACATGCGAGTGACCGACACATCGAGGACGGCCAGGCTGGGCACGGTGGCCATCGGCGTGGCCCTCCTGATCGGGTGCGTGTCCGGGACGGCGGTGTCCTCCTCCGGGGGCGCCGGCGGCAAGGGCCCGGGGGCGCACGTCAAGGACCGGGTGCTGGTGTTCTCCAAGACGGCCGGCTTCCGGCACGACTCGATCCCCGAGGGCATCACGGCGATACGTGAGCTCGGCGCCGACCACGGCTTCAAGGTCGACACCACGGAGAACGCGGGCGAGTTCACCACGCGGAACCTCGCGCGGTACGACGCCGTGGTCTTCCTGTCGACCACGGGCGACGTCCTGAACCGCACCCAGCAGCGCGCCTTCGAGCGGTACATCGAGAAGGGCGGCGGCTACGTGGGCGTCCACGCCGCCGCCGACACCGAGTACGACTGGCCCTTCTACGGCGGGCTCGCCGGGGCGTACTTCCACTCCCACCCGGAGATCCAGCCCGCCACCGTCCACGTGGAGAACCACGCCCACCCGGGCACCGCGCACCTGGGCGAGAACTGGGAGCGCACCGACGAGTGGTACAACTACCGCTCCAACCCGCGCGAACGGGCGCACGTCCTCGCCACGCTCGACGAGGCCTCGTACACCGGCGGCACCATGAACGGCGACCACCCGATCGCCTGGTGCCAGGAGTACGAGGGCGGGCGCGCCTTCTACACCGGGGGCGGGCACACCAAGGAGTCGTACGAGGAGCCGGCCTTCCTGCAGCACCTGGCGGGCGGCATCAAGTGGGCGACCGGCGCGGCCCAGGCCGACTGCCGCCCGGAGAACGGCTACCGGTCCCTCTTCGACGGCACCGCGGAGTCGCTCGCCGACTGGAAGCAGGCGGGCCCGGGCACGTTCGACCTGAACACCGACGACGGCACGATCACGTCGTCGGGCGGGATGGGCATGCTCTGGTACGCCGGGTCGGAGTTCGCGTCGTACTCCCTGAAGCTGGACTGGAGGATGGCCGGCGACGACAACTCCGGTGTCTTCGTGGGCTTCCCCGCCTCCGACGACCCGTGGTCGGCCGTGAACAACGGCTACGAGGTCCAGATCGACGCGACCGACGCCCCCGACCGGACGACGGGCGCCGTGTACACGTTCCAGTCCGCCGACATCAAGAAGCGCGACCGCGCGCTGAACCCGCCGGGGGAGTGGAACACGTACGAGATCCGGATCGAGGGCGAACGCCTCCGCATCTGGCTCAACGGCGTGAAGATCAACGATTTCACCAACACCGATCCGGCGCGCAGCCTGCGGGACGGCCACTTCGGCATCCAGAACCACGGTGCCGATGACGAGGTCGCCTTCCGCGACATCCGGATCAAGGAACTGCCCGTGCGGAAGTCCGCCACCGCGGACTCCGCCGCGGTCACCACCGCACCGGGCAACTGAACGGCGGTGGGCGGGGGACGCCGGACCCCCGCCCGCCGTCTCCCGCCGTTCTCCGCAGCACAGGAGCAAGGCCGCACAGGAACGAGGAGGCTCGCCCATGTCCAACTCCGTGTCCCTTACCGATTCCCGGGCCCGGGTGGGGGTGTGGCTGATCGGAGCGCGCGGCTCCGTCGCCACGACCGCCGTCGCGGGCTGCGCGGCAGTGACAGCGGGCCTGCACGCCCCCGTCGGCATGGTCACCGAGACACCTCCCTTCGCCGGCTCCGGTCTTCCCGCACTCTCGTCCCTCGTCTTCGGCGGCCACGACACGCTCGACTGCCCGCTGCCCAAGCGCGCCGAGGCCCTCGCCGCCGGGGGCGTCCTGCCGCACGGCCTTCCGGAAGCGATCGGCGCCGAACTGGCGGCGGCCGACCGGGAGATCAGACCCGGTGGCCCCCTCCGGGGCGACACCCGTGAGCCCGAGGAACTGATCGACACCTTCGCTGCGGACATCCGCTACTTCGCCCAGCGCCACGACCTGACCCGGACCGTGGTGGTCAACGTCGCCTCCACGGAACCGGTGGCCTCCGGCTCGGACCTCCCCCCGAGCTCCCTCTACGCGGCGGCGGCGCTGCGCGCCGGCTGCCCGTACGTCAACTTCACCCCCTCCACGGGACTGCACCACCCGGCCCTCGCCGAGCCCGCCTCCTCCGCCGGCCTGCCGTACGCGGGCCGCGACGGCAAGACGGGCCAGACGCTGCTGCGGTCCGTGCTCGGCCCGATGTTCGCCCAGCGGGCACTGACCGTCCGGGCCTGGTCCGGCACCAACCTCCTCGGCGGGGGCGACGGCGCGGCCCTCGCCGACCCGGCCGCCGCGGCGGCCAAGAACGCGGGCAAGGAACGCGTCCTCACCGACACCCTCGGTACCACCCCCGAGGGCGAGACCCACATCGACGACGTCCCCGCCCTCGGCGACTGGAAGACCGCCTGGGACCACGTCACCTTCGACGGTTTCCTCGGCACCCGCATGACCCTCCAGACCACCTGGCAGGGCTGCGACTCCTCACTCGCCGCTCCCCTGGTCCTCGACCTGGCCCGCCTGACGGCCCGCGCCCACGAGGCCGGACTGACCGGTCCCCTCACCGAGCTCGCCTTCTACTTCAAGGACCCCGTGGGCGAGGCCCCGTCCTCCCTCGGAGCCCAGTACGAGGCCCTGACCGGCTTCGCACAACGACTGCGCACCACCCCCGAGGCCGACCGCGCGGAGGCAGCCCGATGACGTTGCTGGGCCGACTGTCCAACGGCGGACGGGGCAGGGGCAGGACGAGGACCGCGGAGTCGGACAGCCTTCGCGAGCCTGAGAACCATTGCGGGCCGGCGAACCATTGCGGGCCGAGCAACTGCCAGGAGCCGAAGAGCCACCCCGAGCCGAAGAGCCGCTCCGAGCCGCACAGCCACAGCGAGTCACAGAGCCACGGGGAGCCGCGGCGCCGCAAGGGGCCGGACCCGCGCGCCTGGGCCGAACTGCTGCGTCTGCCGGCCCTGTTCACCGTCCCCGGTGACGCCCTCGCGGGCGCGGCCGCGGCGGGCGCCCGGCCGAACGGCCGCACCCTGCTCGCCGTCGGCTCCTCCCTGTGCCTGTACGAGGCGGGCATGGCCCTCAACGACTGGGCCGACCGCGCCGAGGACGCCCGGGACCGACCGCACCGCCCCCTGCCCTCCGGCCGGGTACGCCCCGTCTCCGCGCTCGCCGCGGCGGGCGCCCTCACCGCCGCCGGCCTGGCCCTGGCCGCCCGTGCGGGCCGTCCCGGCCTCACCGTCGCCGTCCCCCTCGCCGCCACGGTGTGGTCGTACGACCTCGCCCTGAAGCACACCCGGGTCGGCCCCGCGGCCATGGCCGCGGCCCGCGGACTCGACCTCCTGCTGGGATCGGCCACCACCACCGGCACCGTCCGCCCCGCCCTCGGCCCCGCTCTGGCCCTGGGTGCCCACACGCTCGCGGTCACCACGGTCTCCCGCCGCGAAACGCAGGGCGGCTCGTCCGCGGCACCACTGGGCAGCCTGCTCACCACGGCGGCGCTGTCCTGGGCGCTGACACGGAGACACGGGACGGGGACCGCGGACACGGAGGGCGCGGCTCGCACGAACAGCCGGGCCACGGCGCCGGTCACCGCGCTGTTCGCCATGCCGGCCACCGCGCTGACCACCGTGCTCACGGCCACGTACACCGCCGCCACCGCCCGTCCGTACGTCCACGCCGCCCTCAACCCGTCACCGCCACTCACCCAACGCGCCGTCGGAGCCGGCATCCGCGCCATGATCCCGCTGCAGGCCGCTCTCACCGCCCGCGCGGGCGCACCCGGCACGGCCCTGCTCACCGCCGCCCTCGCCCCGGCAGCCCGCAGGTTCGCCAGGAAGGTGAGCGTGACATGAGCGACCGGACACCCCACGCGCCCACGCGGACACCTCCCACGCCCACGCGGCACACCCCGCCGACCGGCCCGAGCCACCGCGCGGCCCCGCTCCGCTTCGGCTACGGCACCAACGGCCTCGCCGACCTCCGCCTCGACGACGCCCTGACCCTCCTCGCCGACCTCGGTTACGACGGGGTCGGCCTGACCCTCGACCACATGCACCTCGACCCGCTCGCCCCCGACCTCGCGGCCCGCACCGACCGGGTGGCCCGCAGGCTGGACGCGCTCGGACTGGGCGTCACCGTCGAGACCGGTGCCCGCTACGTCCTCGACCCGCGCCGCAAACACGGCCCCTCCCTCCTCGACCCGGACCCCGACGACCGTGCCCGGCGCGTCGACCTGCTGCTGCGCGCGGTCCGGGTCGCCGCCGACCTCGGTGCCCACGCCGTGCACTGCTTCAGCGGCATCACCCCGGCCGGCACGGACGAGGCCACCGCCTGGAAGGTCCTGCCCGACGCCCTCGCCCCCGTCCTGGACGCGGCCGGCGACGCGGGCGTCCCCCTCGCCGTCGAACCCGAACCCGGTCACCTCCTCGCCTCCCTCTCCGACTTCCACCGGCTGCGCGAGGCGCTCGGCAGCCCGGACGCGCTGGGCCTCACCCTCGACATCGGCCACTGCCAGTGCCTCGAACCGCTGCCCCCCGCCGACTGCGTCCGTGCCGCCGCACCCTGGCTGCGGCACGTGCAGGTCGAGGACATGCGCCGCGGCGTCCACGAACACCTCCCCTTCGGGGACGGGGAGATCGACTTTCCGCCCGTGCTCCGTGCCCTCACCGAGAGCGGCTACCAGGGACTGACCGTCGTCGAACTGCCCCGCCACTCCCACGCCGGCCCCCACTTCGCCGAGCACTCCCTCACCGCCCTCCGTCAATACGCGGCCGTCCCCGAAGGGAGAACCCCGTGACCACTTCCGCCGGCACCCCGCTGGACGCCCTGCGCGTCCGCGTCACCGCCGCCCTCGACGACGCGGCCCGTACCTGGCTCGACCGTGCCCTGCGGGAGGCCACCGACCGACAGGGCGGCCGTGGTCCCGTCTCCGCCTGGGAGCTGCGCCTGGCGGAGGCGGGCCGGCGCTGCGGCCCCGAGCACGCCGACGCCGTCCGCGTCCTCCTCCTGCACGCGGCCGGCGCCGGCCCGGACACCCTGGCCCGCCTCTACCGCCAGGGCACCGCCGACGAACGCCGCGCCGTCCTGCACGCCCTGCCCCACCTCGTGCCGGGCCCCGAGGGCCTGCCGGTCGTCGAGGACGCCCTGCGCACCAACGACACCCGTCTGATCGCCGCCGCGCTCGGCCCGTACGCCGCCCGCCACCTGGACCCCCACAACTGGCGGCACGCCGTCCTCAAATGCCTCTTCACCGGTGTCCCCGTCGACGAGGTGACCGACCTGGAGCGCCGCGCCCGGGCCGACGCCGAACTCGCCCGCATGCTCACCGGCTTCGCCGACGAACGCACCGCCGCGGGCCGTCCCGTACCCGAGGACCTGTACCGCGTCCTGGCCCTGACCGACAGTGGCCCCGACGCACCCGGCAAGGAGTCCTGATGCGCATCTTCGACCCCCACATCCACATGACGTCACGGACCACCGACGACTACGAGGCCATGTACGCGGCGGGCGTCCGCGCCGTGGTCGAGCCGTCCTTCTGGCTGGGCCAGCCCCGCACCTCGCCCGCCACCTTCCTCGACTACTTCGACTCCCTCCTCGGCTGGGAACCGTTCCGCGCCGCCCAGTACGGCATCGCCCACCACTGCACGCTCGCCCTCAACCCCAAGGAGGCGAACGACCCCCGCTGCCTGCCCGTCCTCGACGAACTGCCGCGCTACCTCGTCAAGGACCACGTCGTGGCCGTCGGCGAGATCGGCTACGACTCGATGACACCCGCCGAGGACACCGTCCTCGCCACGCAGCTCCAGCTCGCCGCCGACCACGGCCTGCCCGCCCTCGTGCACACCCCGCACCGCGACAAGCTCGCCGGACTGCGCCGCACCCTGGACGTCGTCCGCGAGTCCGCGCTGCCCACCGACCGGGTACTGATCGACCACCTCAACGAGACCACCGTCAAGGAGGCCAAGGACGGCGGCTGCTGGCTCGGCTTCTCGGTCTATCCCGACACCAAGATGGACGAGGACCGGATGGTCGCGATCCTCAAGGCGTACGGACCGGACAAAGTGCTCGTGAACTCGGCCGCGGACTGGGGGAGGAGCGACCCCCTCAAGACCCGCCGTGTCGGTGACGCCATGCTGGCCGCCGGCTTCACCGACGACGACGTGGACCTGGTCCTGTGGCGCAACCCCGTCGCCTTCTACGGGCTGAGCGGGCGCCTCGACCTCGGCGTCGCGGCCCCCGACGCCACCCACGAGGGCAACTCCATCCTCCGCGGCGGTGAGTGACCGATGCGCTTCCGGCACCCCGACGGCTCCACCGTCCACCTCGCCTACTGCACCAACGTCCACCCGGCCGAGACCCTCGACGGCGTCCTCGCCCAGCTGCGCGACCACTGCGAACCGGTCCGCCGCCGCCTGGGCCGCGACCGCCTCGGCATCGGACTGTGGCTCGCCAAGGACGCCGCCCACGCCCTCGTCACCGACCCGTCCGCGCTGCGCGGCCTGCGCGCCGAGCTCGACCGCCGCGGCCTCGAGGTCGTCACCCTGAACGGCTTTCCCTACGAGGGCTTCGGCGCCGAGGAGGTCAAGTACCGCGTCTACAAGCCGGACTGGGCCGACCCGGAGCGATTGGAGTACACCACCTCCCTGGCCCGCGTCCTCGCCGGCCTCCTCCCCGACGACGTCACCGAGGGCACCATCTCCACCCTGCCCCTGGCCTGGCGCACCGCGTACGACGACACCCGCGCCGCCGCGGCCACCGCGGCCCTCACCACCCTCGCCGAACGCCTCGACGCCCTCGCCGAGCTGACCGGCCGATCCCTGCGCGTCGGCCTGGAACCCGAACCCGGCTGCACCGTCGAGACCACCGGCGACGCCATCGCCCCGCTCACCGCGATCGGCCACGACCGCCTCGGTGTCTGCGTCGACACCTGCCACCTCGCCACCTCCTTCGAAGACCCGCACTCCGCACTGGACGCGCTGGCCCACGCCGGCGTCCCCGTGATCAAGTCCCAGCTCTCGGCCGCCCTGCACGCCGAGCACCCCCACCTCCCCGGCGTCCGCGAGGCCCTCGGCGCGTTCGACGAGCCCCGCTTCCTGCACCAGACCCGCGTCGACACCTCGGCCGGACTCCGGGGCACCGACGACCTCGGCGAGGCGCTCAAGGGCGAGGCCCTGCCCGACGCGACCCCGTGGCGCGCCCACTTCCACGTCCCGCTGCACGCCGCCCCCGCCGCGCCCCTCACCTCCACCCTCCCCGTACTCAAGGCGGCACTGACCCGCCTGGTCGGCGGCCCCCGCCCGCTGACCCACCACCTGGAGGTCGAGACCTACACCTGGCAGGCCCTGCCCCCCGAACTGCGCCCCCGCGGCCGCTCCCAGCTGGCCCACGGCATAGCCGCCGAACTCACCCTCGCCCGCGACCTGCTGACCGACCTCGGCCTGAAGGAGCTGCCGTGACCTCTCCCGAAGCGGCGGACACCGCCCCACCGCCCACGGCGACGGGCCCCACCCCGCTCCTCGTCCTGGACGTCGTCGGCCTCACCCCCCGTCTCCTCGACCACATGCCCCACCTCAAGGCCCTCGGTCAGTCCGGCTCACAGGCCCACCTGGGCACCGTCCTGCCCGCCGTCACCTGCGCCGCCCAGTCCACCTTCCTGACCGGCACACTCCCCGCCGAGCACGGCATCGTCGGCAACGGCTGGTACTTCCGCGAACTCGGCGACGTCCTGCTGTGGCGCCAGCACAACGGCCTCGTCTCCGGCGACAGGCTCTGGGACGCCGCCCGCCGCGCCCACCCCGGCTACACGGTCGCCAACATCTGCTGGTGGTACGCCATGGGCGCCGACACCGACATCACCGTCACCCCCCGTCCCGTCTACTACGCCGACGGCCGCAAGGAACCCGACTGCTACACCAGGCCCCCGGATCTGCACGACGAACTCACCGAGAAACTCGGCACCTTCCCGCTGTTCCACTTCTGGGGCCCCGGCGCCGACCTCGTCTCCAGCCGGTGGATCATCGACGCCACCCGTCACATCATGCGCACCCGGCACCCCGACCTGACCCTGTGCTACCTCCCTCACCTCGACTACGACCTGCAACGCTTCGGTCCCGACGACCCGCGCTCACTGCAGGCGGCGACCGACCTCGACACCGCCCTCGCCCCGCTCCTCGACGACGCTCGCGCGCAGGGCCGTACCGTCGTCGCGCTGTCCGAGTACGGCATCACCCGCGTCAACCGGTCCGTCGACATCAACCGCGCCCTGCGCCGCGCGGGACTCCTGGAAGTCCACACGCAGGACGGCATGGAGTACCTCGACACGATGGCCTCCCGCGCCTTCGCGGTCGCCGACCACCAGATCGCCCACGTCTACGTACGCCGTCCCGAGGACCTGGAAGCCACCCGGGCCGCACTCGCCGACCTCCCCGGCATCGAGCAGCTCCTCGACGACGAGGGCAAGAAGGCCCACCACCTCGACCATCCGCGCGCCGGCGAGCTCGTCGCCGTGGCGGAGCCGGACGCCTGGTTCACGTACTACTACTGGCTCGACGACGACCGCGCGCCCGACTTCGCGCAGCTCGTCGAGATCCACCGCAAACCCGGCTACGACCCGGTCGAACTGTTCATGGACCCGCTCGACCCCTATGTGAAGGTCAAGGCGGCCACGGCGGTCGCCCGCAAGAAACTGGGCATGCGCTACCGCATGGCGGTCGTACCGCTGGACGCCTCACCTATCCGAGGCAGCCACGGCCGCCTTCCCGCGAGCGACGACGACGGTCCGCTCCTCATCTGCTCCACCCCCCGCGCGGTCACCGGCCGCGTCGCGGCCACCGACGTGAAATCCCTGCTGCTCGCCCTGGCCGGCCTGACCTGACGGAGACCGGTTGAGCGACTACGGAAAGTGAAGCACGCGCCACTGACAACGCGTCCCGTACGCGTCCGACCTGCCCTTTCCCCGGCACCCGCCACAGCTGACCACCTCAGCTGACCACTGCGGCTGATCACCGCAGCTGAACACCGACGAGAAAGAGAGACACCGTGACCGTGTTCAAGGAAGAATCCGGGACCGGCGACGCGCTGCGTCGCGCTCTCGGCGTCGACCGCCGCCGCTTCCTCAGCACCTGCACCGCCGCCGTGGCGACCGCGGCGATCGCCGCACCCGTCATCGGCGCCTCACCGGCCCTGGCGCACGGCCGGGGCAGAGACGACGACCACGACCGTGGCCACGGCCACGGTGGTGACGCCCTCGTCCCGCCGGGCAAGCGCGGCATCATCCTCTACACCGTCCGCGACGCGACGGGTCGCGACCCGCTCACCTCGAACCTGCCCTCCGGCTTCCGTGAGGTCTTCAAGCAGCTCGCGCGCTACGGCTACCGGCAGGTGGAGTTCGCCGGTTACAGCCAGCACGCCAACGCTCCGGGCGGCGCCGACCTGGCCACCGTCAAGGGTGCTCGGCTGCTGCGTTCCTGGCTCGACGACTACGGGCTCAGGGCGCAGGGCAACCACGGCTTCATCCCGTCCTCCTGGCCGCTGACCGCCGCGGACCTGGACACCTTCAAGAAGCACCTGGAGATCGCCAACATCCTGGGCCTGGACCACATGGGCACCGGTGGCGACCCCACGGGCAGCTCCTACCGGGCCGACTGGGACGTCGCGGCCGACAAGTGGAACGCGATGGGCGCCATAGCCCGCCGTGCGGGCATCAAGCTGTACACCCACAACCACGACGCCGCGTACGGCTTCCTGCTCGACGGGGGTCCGCGGGACGACCAGGGCCGGCCCACCCGCAGCTCCGGCATCCGCAAGCTCGAGTACTTCCTGAAGGTCACCGACCCGAAGTCCGTCTGGCTGGAGATGGACATCTTCTGGGCGCACGTGGCCCAGTACAAGTTCCACACCTACACGGCCCACGACGGTTCGACCCGCAGGAACGTGTTCGACCCGGCGGCGCTCGTGGCCCGCAACAACAAGCGCTACCCGCTGTTCCACGCCAAGGACGGCACCGTCAACACGACCAATGGCCAGGGCTACGACATGGTGCCCTTCGGCACCGGCGTCATCGACTACCGGACGTTCTTCTCCCGGGTGGGGGAGAGGAACTACCACAACCCGATGGTCGAGCAGGACGACGCCCCCAGCACCACCGACCTCGGCCAGTCCCTGCGGTACGCGAAGATCGGTTACGACAACCTCGCGGCCCTCCGCGGGAAGCGCCGCTGACACCGGACGCAGGAGCATGAGACGGCCCTCCCCACGTGGCGTCGTGGGGAGGGCCGTCCCCTGGAGAGCGGCATCGGAGTGCCCTCAGGCGGTCTCCTCGCCCAGGGGCTGCGGGTTGGGCACCACCCGTTTGACCTGTGGCCTGCCCGGTGCCTTCAGGAACAGCGCCAGGACGGCGGACGCCAGCCCGATGCAGCCGGCCAGCACGAAGGCGCCCTCGTAGTCCCAGGCGCCGACGACGACCGCGCCCATGCCGGAGCCCACGAGACCGGAGACCAGCTTGGAGCTGTAGACCATGCCGTAGTTGGTGGCGTTGTTGTTCTCACCGAAGTAGTCGGCCGTCATGGCCGCGAACAGCGGGAAGATCGCGCCGCCGCCGAAGCCGGAGACCATCGAGCAGAACAGGAAGAACGGCATGCTGCCCATCTGGCCCGAGACGAGGACGCCGAACTGGGCCGTACCCAGCACGATGCACACGATGATCAGCGTGTTGCGCCGCCCGTAGCGGTCGGAGATCCAGCCGATCACCCCGCGGCCCGTGCCGTTGACGATCGCTTTCAGGGACATCGCCGTGGCCACGATCCCGCCCGCGAAGCCCATGTCCTTGCCGAACGGCACCTGGAAGGCGATGCCGAAGATGTTGATGCCGGCCGTGCACAGCAGGCAGAACCACATCATCCACAGGACGGGTGTCCGCGCGGCCTCCTTCGGCGTGTACTGCTTCACCGCGGGCGGGTTCTTCTCCAGTGCCCGGCGGATCTTCGGGTCGTCGGTCTGCCGCAGCGGGTCCACGTGCGGGGGCCACCAGTTCTTCGGCGGGTCCTTGAAGAACCAGCCCGCGAACGCCACCACCGCGCAGCAGATGAGACCCACCATGACCAGGACGCCCTGGTAGTTGCTGAGGTCCATGTACGAGGTGAACAGGAACACGAAGGGCACCGAGCCGTAGGCGAAACCGCCGTTGACCAGGCCGGTCTTGCCGCCCTTGCGCTCCGGGTACCACTTGCCGACCATGTTCACGCAGGTCGCGTAGACGAGGCCGGCACCGATGCCGCTGAACATGCCGAAGCCGATGTACGCGACGATGACGTGCGGCGCGTACGCCAGCGAGACGTACCCCAGGATCGTGCCGACCGCGCCCAGCATCATCGCGTACCGCGCGGGCAGCTTCCCGCTCTCCCGTAACTGTCCGGCCGGGAAGGCGACGGCGGCCTGGAAGAACACCCAGACACCCATCAGCCAGAAGATGTGCCCGCTGTCCCACAGATGCGCCTGGTGCAGTGTGTCCTCGGCGGAGGTGAACGCGTATTCGGACGAACTGATGCCTAGCATCCCCATCCAGGGGAAGAGGACCATGGTCCAGCGGGGTCGCCCCATGATGTCCCGGTCGGTCTCACCGATCCGGTACAGGCGGCCGTTGCGGTCCGTCACCTCCCTGGGGGAGACGGACGTCGTCAGGTCGGTGGTCGTCATTGGCTCATGCACCCCTAGCGTTCGAAAGTCTGGCCAGCGCCCCCTGTCCAATGCCTTCCGTGCGCGCACGGGTCCTGGGGGCGGCCGACGCGCACCGCCGGCCGCCCCCGCCCTCACTCACCTCATGTACCGCCCCCCGACGACCCCGTTGACGTCACCCCGCGCGTGCCCCTCACAGCAGCCCCGCCGCCCGCGCCCACCGATACTTGGCCCCGAGCACCGCCACCGGCTTCTCGGTCGTGTAGGGATACGCCACGACCCCCCGCTCGAAGAGGTACTGGCACGCCTCCTCGACCTCCACGTCGCCCGCGAGCGATGCCACCACGGGCTTCTCGATGCCGCGGTCCCGGTATTCGGCGACCACGCGCGCGGTGAGCTCGGCGAAGACCATGGGAGGGGTGACGATGGTGTGCCAGTAGCCGAGGACGAGCGCGTGGATGCGCGGGTCCGTAAGGCCCAGGCGGATCGTCGCCTCGTACGTCGACGGCGGCTCGCCCCCGGTGATGTCCACCGGGTTGCCCGCGGCCCCGAAGGGCGGGATGTACTCCCGGAAGGACGCGTCCAGGTCCGGCGGGATCTCCATCAGCGACAGCCCGTTGTCGGTCACCGCGTCGGACAGCAGCACACCGCTGCCGCCGGCCCCCGTGATGATGACGACGTTGTCACCGGTGGGGACCGGAAGCACCGGCAACGCGCGCGCGTACTCCAGCATCTCGTTCAGTCCAGGCGCACGGATGACGCCGGCCTGCCGCAGGATGTCGTCGTACACGGCGTCGTCCCCGGCGAGCGCGCCCGTGTGGGACCCGGCCGCCTTGGCACCCGCCGCCGTGCGTCCGGCCTTCAGGACCACCACCGGCTTCTTCGGTACGGTCGCCCGCGCCGCCGCCACGAAGGCGCGCCCGTCCTTGAGGTCCTCCAGGTGCATGGCGATGCAGTCGGTGTGCGGGTCCTCGCCGAACCAGGTCAGCAGGTCGTCCTCGTCCAGGTCGGACTTGTTGCCGAGCCCGACGATCGCCGACACCCCCGTCTTCGTGGTCCGCGCGAACCCCAGGATGGCCATCCCGATGCCACCGGACTGCGAGGTCAGCGCGACCCCGCCCTTGACGTCGTACGGCGTGCAGAACGTGGCGCACAGGTCCTGCCACGTCGAGTAGTAGCCGTAGATGTTCGGCCCCAGCAGCCGGACGCCGTGCCGCTCGGCGATCGCCACGATCCCGGCCTGCAGCTCGTGCTCGCCGGTCTCCGCGAACCCGGAGGGGATCAGCACGGCGTTCGGGATCTTCTTCCGCCCCACCTCCTCCAGCGCCGCGGCCACGAACTTGGCGGGGATCGCGAAGACCGCCACGTCCACCTCACCGGGAACGTCCGTGACACTCTTGTACGCCTTGCGGCCCAGGATGTCATCGGCCTTGGGGTTCACCGGGTGGATCTCCCCGGCGAAGCCCCCGTCGACGAGGTTGCGCATCACCGAGTTGCCGATCTTGCCCTGCTCGTTCGACGCGCCGATCACGGCGACCGACGACGGCTGCATCAGCCGCCGCATCGAGGTGAGGATCTCCGCGCGCGTGTACGTGCGGCGGGGCTCGGGCACCGAGTCGGCGAGGATCACGCGGATGTCCGCCGCGACCGCCCCCTGTGGGGTGGCGATCACGGGGTTGAGGTCCACCTCGGCGATCTCCGGGAAGTCCGCGACGAGCTGTGAGACCCGGCGGATCTGCTCGGCGACCGCCCACCGGTCCACGGCCGGCGCGCCGCGCACCCCGCGCAGCACCTCGGCCGCACGGATGGAGTCCAGCATGGACACGGCCTCGTCGGCGGAGACGGGCGCCAGCCGGAAGGTGACGTCCTTGAGGACCTCCACCAGCACCCCGCCGAGCCCGAACGCCACCACCTTCCCGAAGGTCGGATCGGTCACCGCACCGACGATCACCTCCTGCCCGCTCGGCAGCAGCTCCTGTATCTGCACGCCCTCGATACGCGCTTCGGGGTCGTACGCGCGCGCGTTGTCGACGATCCGGTGGAACACGGCCCGTACGTCCGCCGCGCCCTCCACACCGACGACCACACCGCCCGCGTCGGTCTTGTGCAGGATGTCGGGGGAGACGATCTTCATCACGACGGGACCGCCGAAGCGCGCCGCGCACGCCACCGCCTCGTCCACGTCCGTCGCCAGCTCCTCGCCGGGCACGGCGATCCCGTACGCGTCGGCGATCACCTTGCCCTCCGGCGCGGTCAGCGCGGCGCGCCCCTCGGCGCGCACGCTGTCGAGCAGCGCGCGCACCCTCAGCACCCGGTCCTCCGCCATCACGTCAGATCACCCCGTTCGACTTGAGCAGGCGCAGTTCCTCGTCGCCGAGGCCGAGCTCGCCGACGTAGACCTCTTCGTTGTGCTCGCCGAGCAGCGGCGAACTGGTCACCTCCACCGGTGAGTCGGACAGCTTCAGCGGGCTGCCCACGGTGGTGAACTCACCCCGCTCGGGGTGCGGCACCGTCACGACCATCTCGTTGGCGACCAGCGAACGGTCCTCGACGATCTCCTTGGTGGACAGGATCGGCCCGCACGGGATGTTGTGGGCGTTCAGCCGCTCCAACACCTCCCACTTGGGCAGGGTCGAGGACCACTCCTCGATGAGCTGGAACATCTTGTTCAGCCTGGGCAGCCGGGCCTCGGGCGTCGCCCACTCCGGGTCGTCCGCCAGCTCCGGCCGGCCGATGAGGTCGGTGAGCGGCTTCCAGCCCACGGGCTGCACGATCACGTACACGTAGTCGTTCGGGCCGCCCGGCGCGCACTGGACCGCCCAGCCTGGCTGACCGCCGCCGGACGCGTTTCCCGAACGGGGAACCTCCGTGCCGAAGTCGTCGTTGGGATATTCAGCGAGCGGGCCATGGGCCAGGCGCTGCTGATCGCGCAACTTCACCCGGCAGAGGTTGAGCACGGCATGCTGCATGGCCACGTTGACCCGCTGACCGCGCCCGGTGTTCTCCCGCTGGTACAGCGCCGCGAGAATCCCCGCCACGGCATGGACACCCGTGCCCGAGTCCCCGATCTGGGCCCCCGTCGCCAGCGGCGGCCCGTCCTCGAAGCCCGTGGTGGACATCGACCCGCCCATGGCCTGCGCGACGACCTCGTACGCCTTGAAGTTGGTGTACGGGCCGTCCCCGAACCCCTTGATGGAGGCATAGACGATCCGCGGATTGATCTCCTGGATGCGGTCCCAGGTGAAGCCCATGCGGTCGACCGCGCCCGGCCCGAAGTTCTCGACCATGACGTCGGAGCGCCGGATCAGCTCGGTGAGCAGCTCCTTGCCGCGTTCGGTCTTGGTGTTGAGGGTGATGCTCCGCTTGTTGCAGTTGAGCATCGTGAAGTAGAGGGAGTCGACGTCCGGGAGGTCCCGCAGCTGCTTGCGGGTGATGTCCCCGGTCGGCGCCTCCAACTTGACGACGTCAGCGCCGAGCCAGGCGAGGAGCTGGGTCGCGGAGGGCCCGGACTGGACGTGCGTCATGTCCAGGACGCGGATGCCTTCGAGGGCCTTGGTCATGGCAAGCGCTCCTCACTTGTACATGGTCTGGTTCATGGTCCCGGGGGCGTACGCGTCCGGGTCGACCCAGACGTTGATCAGCGAGGGCTTCCCGGACTCGCGGGCGCGCCGCAGTGCCGGGCCGATGTCGGCGGGGTCGCGGACCTCCTCGCCGTGACCGCCCAGCATCCGCGCGAACTCGTCGTAGCGGACGTCACCGAGGGTGTTGCCGACCCGCTCGCGCTCCTTGCCGTACTTGGCGGCCTGGCCGTAGCGGATCTGGTTCATGGAGGAGTTGTTGCCGACGATGCCGACGAACGGGAGGTCGTAACGGACGAGGGTCTCGAAGTCCCAGCCGGTCAGGGAGAACGCGCCGTCGCCGAAGAGGGCCACCACCTCCTTGTCGGGCCGCGCCTGCTTGGCCGCGAGCACGAAGGGGACGCCGACACCGAGCGTGCCGAGCGGACCCGGGTCCATCCAGTGCCCGGGTGACTTGGGCTGCACGACCTGCCCGGAGAAGGTGACGATGTCGCCGCCGTCGCCGATGTAGACCGAGTCCTCGGTGAGGAAGTCGTTGATCTCGCTGACCAGCCGGTACGGATGGATGGGGGAGGCGTCGGACCTCAGGCTCGGCAGTCGCTTCTCGATCGCCTTCTGCTCGGCGGCTCGCAGCTCGTCGAGCCATTCCTTGCGCTTCGACGCGCCCCCGTTGACGCGCCCGGAAGCGGCCTCGGTCACGGCCTTCAGCACCATGCCCGCGTCGCCGACGATCCCCAGGTCGACGTCGCGGTTCTTGCCGACGGTCCGGTAGTCGAGGTCGATCTGCACGACGGTCGCGTCCGGCGACAGCCGCTTGCCGTACCCCATGCGGAAGTCGAAGGGCGTGCCGACGATGACGATGACGTCGGCGTTGCTGAAGGCGTACCGGCGGGAGAGCTGGAAGTGGTGCGGGTCCCCGGGTGGCAGCGTGCCGCGCCCGGCGCCGTTCATGTACGCGGGGACGTTCAGCGTGCGCACCAACTCGATGGCGGCCTCGGTGCCACGGGTCGTCCACACCTGGCTGCCCAGCAGGACGACGGGCTTCTCGGCATGCACCAGCAGATCGGCGAGCCGCTCGACGGCCTCGGGGTCACCGGCCGAGCGCGTCGAAGCACGGTACGCGCCCGCCTTCGGCACCCGCGCCTTCTCCACCGGCACCTTCGCGTCCAGTACGTCCCGCGGGATCTCCAGGAAGGACGGTCCGGGCGCACCGTGGTAGCACTCGCGGAACGCCATCGACACCATGTCGGCCGCGCGCGCCGTGTCCGGCACGGTCGCCGCGAACTTGGTGATCGGCGCCATCATGTCCACGTGCGGCAGGTCCTGCAGCGACCCCATCTTGTGCTGGGTGAGCGCCCCCTGCCCGCCGATCAGCAGCATCGGTGACTCCGCGCGGAACGCGTTGGCGACACCGGTCACCGCGTCGGTCGTCCCCGGGCCGGCCGTGACGACGGCACACCCGGGCCTGCCGGTGATGCGCGCGTACCCGTCGGCGGCGTGGGCGGCGACCTGCTCGTGACGGACGTCGACGACCTCGATGCCCTCGTCGACGCAGCCGTCGTAGATGTCGATGATGTGGCCGCCGCACAGGGTGTAGATGACCTCCACACCCTCCGCTTTGAGTGCCTTGGCGACCAGGTGCCCACCGGAGATGAGGTCCTGGCTGTTGTCGTCGGGCATGGCGAAGTCCTGTCCCTTCGTAGGGGCTGGGGTGCGCGTTCGCGCAGCTCGGACGAGGTGCACGCGCTGTTCGTGGATGCCGTCGCGAGTAATTGCATACAGTCGACGAATACTGTATGAAGCTTGTTATCCCGCATCCGGTGGGTGGTGTCCAGGGGGCGTGCGGCACTTTTCGGGACTCAGGTTCCCGGGCCCTCACTCGTCCCCGGCGGTCAGCAGCCGGGATGTCTCAGCTGTCAGGAGCCGGGATGGACCTGCACGAACACCAGGCGAGGAAACCCTTCGCGGACCACGGCATCCCGGTGCCACGGGCCAAGGTCACGGACTCACCCGAGGAGGCCCGCATGAACGCCCGCCGGCTCGGCAAGGTGGGCGGCGTGAAGCTCGCCGCCGACCCGTCCACAGCCAAACTGATGGTCAGTCAGGTACTCGGTAGGGGCATCAAGGGCCACACGGTCGGCGCAGTGATGTTGGCGCAACCCGTCGGCGACGCTGACGGGTTCTAAGCAAGCCGGATGTCGCCCATAGTTGACGGAAGACGGCTTTCCGGCGCCGCCCCGACTCACTACCGTCTTGGATACCGCGCCTCGCGTACCCACCCGAGCTCCACCGGTACGCGAGGCGCGCCATGCGCCGTACGAACACCCCCAACCGTGCACGCCCGCCCCTCTGTACCGTGCACGCCCCTCCTGTGCCATGCCCAACCCCAGGTGCGTCATGTACGCGATGTACGCGCCCTCCGAGCCATGCACGACCCGCCCCCGACTGTGCACCGAGAGCGGAGCAACCGAATGGCATCAACGGCTCCATCGTCATCAACGACTTCATCGGCTCCATCGACAGCGACGGCAACAACATCTGCACCGGTTTCACCGGAAGCAACGGCACCCGTGCCTTCGACCCCCACCCCCACCCTCACCCCCACCCTCAAGTCCGGAACCTCCTGGTCACACGCCTGGCAACGCTGTCTCGCCGTCGCCCCCGAGGCCTTCCGGGACGACCGCGTCCTCAACCTCTGGGGTGCGGCCTGGCAGGCGGACGGCCGCGCCCTGCCCGCGACGACCCCCGTCGACGGCAGCCCCATCGCCGGCCCGCCCCGCCTCGACGGCGCCACCGCCCACCAAGCCGTACGCGCCGCACTGGACCAGCACCGCGCTTGGCGCCACATCCCCCTCCCCGAACGCCGCGCCCGCGTAGCAGCCACCCTCGACGCCCTGGCTCAGCACAGGGAACTCCTCGCCCTGCTCCTGGTCTGGGAGATCGGCAAGCCCTGGCGCCTGGCGCAGGCCGACGTGGACCGCGCCATCGAAGGCGTGCGCTGGTACGTGGACGGCATCAACACCATGATCGAGGGCCGCTCCCCACTCGACGGCCCGGTCTCCAACATCGCGAGCTGGAACTATCCGATGAGCGTGCTCGTACACGCCATGTTGGTGCAAGCCCTGGCGGGCAACGCGGTCATCGCCAAGACCCCGACCGACGGCGGTGTCGCCTGCCTCACCCTGGCCTGTGCGCTGGCCGTACGCGAGGGCATCCCCGTCACCCTGGTGAGCGGCAGCGGCGGCGAGCTCTCGGAAGCGCTGGTCCGAGCCCCCGAGATCGGCTGTGTCTCCTTCGTCGGCGGCCGCGACACCGGCGCCGCCGTGGCCACGGCAGTAGCCGACCTCGGCAAACGCCACATCCTCGAACAGGAGGGCCTCAACACCTGGGGCATCTGGAACTACACGGACTGGGAAGCACTCACAGCGGTCATCCCCGCACTCTTCGACTACGGCAAGCAGCGCTGCACGGCGTACCCGCGCTTCGTCGTCCAGCGCACCCTGTTCGACGAGTTCCTGGCGGCGTACCTCCCGGCGGTGCGCACCCTCAGGACCGGCCACCCGCTCGCCGTCGACCACCCGGACGCCCCCTACCCCCAGCTGGACTTCGGCCCGGTCATCAACGCCGCCAAGGCCAAGGAACTGGCCGACCAGGTGACCGAGGCCATCGACCGCGGCGCGATCCCCCTCCACCGCGGCAAGCCGACGGAGGCCCGCTTCCTCCCCGGCCAGGACACGGCGGCGTACGTCCAGCCGGTCACCCTCCTCAACCCGCCCCCCTCCTCCCCCCTTCACCACGCCGAACCGTTCGGCCCGGTCGACACGATCGTCCTGGTCGACACGGAGGCGGAACTGCTGGCCGCCATGAACGCGTCCAACGGCGCCCTCGTCGCCACCCTCTCCACGGACGACCGGGCGACCTACACCCGTCTCGCCCCCCAGATCCGCGCCTTCAAGGTCGGCCACGGCCGCCCCCGCTCCCGCGGCGACCGCGAGGAACTGTTCGGCGGCTTCGGCGCCTCCTGGCGCGGCGCCTTCGTCGGCGGCGACCTCCTCGTCCGCGCGGTCACCCAGGGCCCGACAGGCGAACGGCTGCCGGGCAACTTCCCGGAGTACCAGCTGACACCCTGACCCGACCGACACCCCGGCACACCGGGCCCCCACCACGACACGGAAAGCAGCCGGTCGCGCACCCGCGGTAAGGGTGCGCAACCGCTGTCCGCGGGCCCTTCACGGCCCGGCCACGGCACGGAAACGCAGGTGAAAGGCGCTGCGAAACCTTGGTATGGTTGTCCATGTCGCCGCGGGGAAGCCCCCGGCCAGGCGGCAGACACCTAGTCCGGGTGGCGGAATGGCAGACGCGCTAGCTTGAGGTGCTAGTGCCCTTTATCGGGCGTGGGGGTTCAAGTCCCCCCTCGGACACTCGCACTCGCTGTAGCGATACGCGGACAAGGACCGCGACCTGACGGTCGCGGTCCTTGTTTCGTTCTGGTACGTGATCTCAATCCCGAGGGCTTCGTAGAGCGGGCCTTTCTTCGCGGCGTCGGCCGTGTGGATGCGCTGTGCGATGTCACCTAGGCTTTCAGTGAGCTCGCGGATCTGCTGGGCGGTGAGCGGGGATTCCTTCTTGCGGGTGACGGCGGGGAGCGCGTCCAGCTTCTCCTGCGCCGTCTGCTTGTCCTTGTGCGCGTCGTTGATCCACTGGGTGACGACGGCGGGGTCGGCGCCGGCTTCGAGGGCGGCCTGGTAGCGGGCGAACCGGCGCTCGCAGTCCTTGAGCGCTTGGCGCGCTTGGGCCTGCTCGGGCGTCTGGGCGTCGGCGGTGCTTGCTGCGGCGCTGGCGAGGCTGAGGGCTTTGATGGTGGCGGCGAGCCGGTTGGGTTCGAAGGCCCGGGCGATCCACTGATCGAGTGCGCGGCATACGACGTCCTCGCGCAGGTAGACGGTGCGCGGGTGGTCGGGGGCGCTGTTCCGCGCCTCTTCCTCCTTGTACTCGCACCGGTGGTACACCGTCTTGCGGATGGCGGCCGCGTGCATTTTCCGTCCGCACAGTGAGCACCGCACCCGTCCGTGTAGGACGTAGGGCCGCCCACCTTCCCTCCTGGCCCGTTCCTGGCGTTGGTGGTTGTGGGCCCGCTGCTTGCGCGCGGCCTGGGCGGCGTCGAAGAGCTCGGTGGTGATGAGTGCTTCGTGGGCGGGCTCGTTGGAGTAGAGCCATTGGTCGGCGGGGTCGTGGGTCAGGTAGGTCTGGTGGCCGAGGGTGACGTCGTCGACGTCGAGGAGGCGTTCCTCCTTGCGCTGCTTGTTCCACACCTCGTAGCCGGTGTAGCGCGGGTTGAGGAGGATGGCGCGCACGGCGCCCGCCTGCCAAGCGGTCTTCTTCCGGTGGGGGTTGCGGGCCGCGTCGTGGGCGGACGGGCAGGGAATGCCATCCCGAGTGAGCTGGAGGGCGATGGACCGGCTGCTGAGGCCGTCGACGTACAACCGGAAGCTTCTCTGTACGACGGGCGCGGCGACGGGGTCGGGCTCGAGCGTGTGGATCTGCTGGCCGGCGGCAGCCTTAGCCGGGTTGGGGTGGGAACCGGCGTCGGCGATCCGGTAGCCGTAGGGCGGCCGTCCGCCCAGGTAGCGGCCTTGGAGCTGGACCTGGGAGCTCATAGCGGTCCGCACCCGAATCTTGATGCGGTTGCGCTCGCCCTTGCTCATGCCGCCGAAGACGGACATGACCACGTCGTGAGCCTCGTTGTCGGGGTCGATGGGCCCACCGACCTCTGTCACCCACAACGGGACGCGAAAGTGCACGAAGATTGGGAAGGTGTTGTCGAACTGGGCGCCGTAGAGAATGCGTTGCGGCTCTCCAATCACAACTGCGTCGAATGCGCGGTTCGGGTTGAGGGCGTCCAAGACCGTCTCCTTCACGGTGGCCGCGGACCAGCCGACGATCCGGCGGGAGAAAGTGTCCACGACGAAGGCGACGTAGACGACACCTGCCCAGGTCTTCACGTGGGTGAAGTCCGCGACCCAGCACCGGTTCGGGGCGCCGGCGACGAAGTCGCGGTCGACGAGGTCCGGGGCCCGATCGACATGCCCGCCGGGCAGCGTGGTGATCACACGCCGGCCGCGGACGGCGCCGGTGATGCCGAGCTCGCGCATCAGCCGCTCGACGGTGCAGCGGGCCACCGCGTGGCCCTGCCGGTTCAGCTCCCGCCAGATCTTTCTCGCCCCGTAGGCACGGTAGTTGGCCTCGAAGGGTGCCCCTTGTCCCGTCGGCCCGTGACCGGGCCGAAAAGACGGTCTGGCTACCCGGGTATTCCAGGTTGCAACGTCTCGAGTCCTCGTTGTCCCGTGGATCGGCCTCCCGGGGATCGGGCTCGGCGATCCCCCGAGGACGAGGACAGGAGCCTCGTCGAGAAGCGGCGGGCGCCCTGGGGATGGCGGCTGGGTCCACTTCTGTTTGAGCAGTCGTTGGTGCCGGGCGAGCGCGGCCAGAGCGCCCGGTCCGACCGACTGAGCTTCGGAGCGAGCGGGGACCTGTCGCCGCAGCAGGGCTACTTCGTGCCGCAGGGTGAGTATTTCGACGTTCTTCGCTGCGGTGGATCTGCACAGCAGGGCCGGCCACGCGAAGACCCGCGTCGTGAGCGGGTAGATCATGCGTGTAAGCACGGTCCTGACCATGCCGGGTCGGCGCGTTGCCTCAGGGCGGCATGGGTGAGGCGATTATGGAGCACTACGGGGATGTCGCCGATCGCTGTGTGGAGGTCGGCCACGGTGGCGAGTTCGCCACGGCTGCGGAATCCGCCACGAGGACGGAGTCCGCAGCCGGTTGTCCGCCGGACAGAGGTCAGCCGCTGACCGTGATGTTCGAGCTTCCGCTGCTCTGGTACCCCTCGGTGGCCATGATCAAGTAGTACCTGAACTGGCCCATGTTCATGCCCGCGCGTGCCCAGGCGTCGAAGTGGTTGCCTGTGGTGATAGTTCCAGAGCCGCTGGTCACCTTCGACTGCCGGACGCTCCAGTACTGGTCGAAGGTGCGGGTGCCCTCGACGGAGGGGGCGTTGTACCGCGTCGTCTTGTAGATGTCGTACGTGCCGCCGTCGCTGTAGACGGTGCCCCTGTACTCGCCGGTGGGCCGGTAGCTGCCCCAGTTGTCGACGATATAGTACTCCACCAGCGGGTTCGACGTCCAGCCGTAGAGGCAGCCGTAGCCGTTGCCCGACGGGTTGAAGTAGCCGGTGTAGCGGACCGTCCTGCGCCCACCGGTGTTCCAGCCCTTGCCGGCGACGAAGTTGCCGCAGTTGGTCCACCGGGTGCTGTAACTGCCGCCGCCGTTGAGCGTCATGGAGACGGAGCCGCCGCCGTCGGTCCAGAACGAGTAGTACATGCCGTCGTAGCCGGTCTGGTTGGTGGTGATGGTGGTGGCGGCGTGGGCGGTGCCGGGTAGCAGCAGTCCGGACGCGGTGGCGAGCGCGACGGTGCCGGCGCCGCCGAGGAAGCCTCGTCGGCTCAAGCCGCTGAAGGGAGCGGGGTTCTGCTGAGTCTGGTCCTGCTGCGTGCCGTCCTGCTGCATGCGTCCTCCCGATGAAGGCTGGTGGGGGTCGGGCGGCTTCCGCTGCCCGCGGCCTTGCATGGAACACGGCGGGGGTCGCCCGACGTCGTGCCGCAACGACCGACCGCCATCCCCGGTCACACGACGCGAGGGGAACGACAGTCTCCTGTCTTCCGGTGGCCATAGTTTTCGAAAAGCGCCATGAGCCTGTCAACACTTTCGACATTCTTTCGGAAACTTCTCCTTAACCAGAAGAGGTTTGGCGAGTGCGGCTTCCCCTGGTCAAACCGCTTCTCACGCGAACCGTCGTGAGAGGCGGAATGCGTCATGGAAGGAACGTTACGCAAGCATGTGCGCCACGTTCGAAACTTTCGATCGGGCGTGGACGCGACCGCGGCGGCCTCACCGGAAACGAGTGCGCGCGAACGGCCTGGCCTGGGCCGCCGCGTACGACGCAGCGGAGTCCCCGACCGTCACCTACGTCGAGGTGCGGTGCCGCGCGCGGCCCCTCGAATCCGTCGGCCTCGCCCTGACGGACGCCTCGGCTCCCTCGACCGCGGGGCGGCGACCGGGATGAGCGAGCCGCCACCCGTCACCGGCTTCAGCGGATGACCCAGGACAGTGCCATTACCTTCCGCTGCGACCTGGCCCGCCCTCTCGCGGGGCGCTCGCTGGATCCGTACCCGCGCTGTACGCCCTGCTGTACGGTCGGGGCATATCGAAGTCAGTGACGATCCGGGTCCCCGAAAACCTCCATGCCCGGCTGCAGGAGCGGGCCGAGACCGAGGGCACCACGGTCACCGCACTCATCACCGAGGCCGCACGCAACGCGGTCCGCGACCCCCGCCTCGACAGTGCCGCGGAGGTCTGGCTGACCGCCAGGAAGAGCCCGAGGCCAAATGGCTGTGCAAGCATGTCGGAGCAGTACGCGGTCGAGGGTGTCGCAGACCAGGGTGAAGCCCTGCTCCTACTCGTCGTGGTGGGACGGAGAGTGCCTCACGCCGCGATGCGGTTCGGGCAGGCTCGCGTGAGGTGTGAGCGGATACGGATCCGCCGTCAGGTTGTGCGCGGGGCAGCCGGGGTCGACCCCGGCTGCGACAAGAGCGGTGGCCACGGCCTCATGGCGGTCGGAAGAGCCGTGGCCCGCGGCGTGAGCGAGGAGGCCGTCCGTGACCGCGGCGGCACGGTGCTGACCGAAGCTCATGCCTCTCATGAAGGGCCGTCCGTCGGAGGGTTCCCACGCCGCGGCGGCGCCGGGGGCCAGTCGCCTGGCGAACACCGAGACGTCGTCCGCCAGGCAGCCGGTGCCCGCCGCGGCCCGCGCCAGGGCCTGGGCGCGTGTCCAGGCGTCCGCAAGTAGATAGACCACCAAGGCGTCACGGCGGGGGTGGAGCCAGGGCGAGGAGCAGACTTTCGCACGGTAGGGGGTCCGGTCGTGTTCCAAGTCCTCGAGTACGGTGCGCCATACCTCGACGGCACTCTCCGCGGAGTGCGGATGGAGGTACACACGCAGGACAGCGTCCGTGCCGGTGAGCGGACGGGTTCCGTCGGCCAGGAAGAAACCGGGTGAGAGAGCCGGCCGGGCGGCGTCCACGCGGATGTCCACCTGCTGGTGGGGGTGGCTGGGTGGCATGGGCTCGACGTGTGCCGCTGGGACGTCGATCCGCAGCCCGGCGTGCTGCACCGTGAGGGTGCCGTCGGCCGCCCGGTGCAGTACGCGGGCCACGACGGTGGTACTGCGATGGGGCATCGCGGCGGCCAGTCGCTGCTCGAAGGCCGGGTCGCGGAGCGTGCGGGGACGGCTTCGCGGAGTCTCCCGGCCGGTGTGCCAGGCTTCGTACAGGGCAGCTGACAGCCGGTGCCGCAGAGCGTGAGGAGTGTCGGCCGTCAGCTGGCGGGCTCCTACTGTCGCACTGGTGAGATCGGGCGACACGGTCACCTCTTCCAGTGCGGCGCGCAGCCCGTCCGGCAGGGTTCCGGCAGCGGCGTTCATGAGCGGGCCTCCAGACCGAGTGCGGCGCAGAACTCGCCGGGGGACAGGACCGCGGTGCGTCCGATACCCGCGGCCGCGCGTTCGGCCGCGCGTATCTGCGGGCGTTCATGGGCTCCGGCGAGGAAACGGTCGAGAAGATGCCAGCCGGCGAAGGCGGTGGCGCGCGAGACCAGGCCGGGCTCGGCGGTGCCGGCGACGGCACGGTAACCGGCCCAGAACTGCCGCGTCATCGGCCGTACTTCTTCCAGTGCCTGTACGCCGGTGGCCAACACGTCGCGGTGCGAGGCGGTTCCGGTGGTGAAGGGCAGCACTCCCATTCTGCCGGGCACCTGGATCACCGCACGGTACAGCCATTCACCGGCGAAGGCGCCGATGTCTCGGGCCGGGTCGGCTTTCCTGAACTCCTCCCAGTCCGTGAGCAGCAGTGCGGAACCGTCGTACAGGAACTGGTCCAGACGCAGGTCGCAGTGGGCGGGGACCGGGCGCGCCGCCCGTTCCTGGCGACGCAGGCCGCGCAGTGCCTCGATCAGCGGCCCGTCGTTCTGCAGCAGCCGCCACGCCTCGAGCTCCGCCCCGCTGGCCCTGCTGAACGACTGCAGCGGCAGGGCGTTCAGCAGTTCGGTCGGAGGGAGCGGAGGAGCGCTGCCGTCCAGGTGGCCGGGTGCCTGAAGACGGTGGAGTTCGGCTAATGCCTGTCCGGCCCGGTGCGCCAGCTCCGGTGTGAAGTCCCCGCCTTCGGCCAACTCCGCCCCGGTGCGGGCGCTTGCCACCCGCTCATAGACGACGAGCCGTGTGGGTTCGTCCCAGCCGAGCAGGCGAGGAGTGGTCAGGGCGCGCACGGTGTCCGTGGCGGTGATGCAGCGCTCGAAGGAGATCAGGCGCCGCAGCCGCTGCGCCGATCCTTCCGGCGCTCCTCCGAGTTGCTTGACGAAGACGGCGACGCCCTGGGTGGTGGTGCCCAGCCAGTTCTCGTTGCGGCCGGGCAGCGACGAGATGGTGGCGGTGTCGAAGCCGCCCAGCCCCAGCCGGGTGAGCAGTCGTGTGACCTCCGGAACCCGGCTGAGATCGCTGGGCAGGACGCGCTGGGCTGCCGCGGAGGGCTCGGGGCCGAGCTGCGAGGGAAGGGCGGTACGGGCCTTGCCGGACCCGTGGGAGTCTGTCTGCTGCACGTTCTCACACGCCTTCGGTGATCAGTGGCGGGCCGGGACGGGACGCCTGCGCAAGATCAGGCAGGCAGGCGGGGTCGCCGACGACGACCCCGGTGAAACGGTCGGGGGCGAAGTACCGGGCGGCGGCGTCGGCGACCTCGCGGGGAGTGACGTCGTCCAGGCGCTGCGGGTGGGCGGCGATCCAGCCGGGCGAGGCGTCTGCGGCCAGCAGGTCGGCCAGCAGGGAGGCGAAGGACGCCTGGGAGGACAGAGCGGTGAGCATCGAGCCCACCAGATACGCGCGTGCGGCGTCACACTCCGCGGCGGTGGGGGAAGCGCAGCGCATACGCGCCAGTTCCCGGCACATCCGCTCCAGGGTGGTCGCGGTGCGGTCGGTACGGGTGGCGGCCTGAGCGACGAGGAGCGGCCGGCCACCCGGGTGGACGACCCCGGACTGGGCGAGGTAGGCCGCTCCGTGCCGGTCCCGCAGGGACTGGGAGAGCCGTGAGGAGATCGCCCCGCCGAACGCGGTGTTGGCGATGTCGAGGGAGGGGTACGCGGGCGACATCGGAGACACCGCCGGGGCTGCCAGGACGATGTGGCTCTGGTGCGCGCCGGGCAGAGGGATGAAGCGCAGGCCGTGAGGCCGGACCAGGTCATGGGGCCGGGGCAGTGGGTCGGCCGGAGCCTGCGCCTGCCAACCGGCCCAGGAGGACGCCACCGAGGCGATGGCGTCATCGGGTTCGATGTCACCGACCAGGACCAGGACGGAGCCGCGGGAGGTGAGAGCGGCGCTGGTCCACACCGCGAGGGAGGTTGGCGTGACAGCAGCGGTGTGCTGGGCGGCTTCGTGCCGTCCCCGCCCCGACGACTCGCCGAGACAGTGGCGGAAAAGGGCCTCCGCCGCCCGTACGCGAGGGTCGGCGGCGAGGACCGCGCACTGGGCGTTCACGCGATGGCGGGCCCGTTCCACGGCCTGCTCGGTGAGCGAGGGGCCGGTGAGTTCCCCGGCGACGAGGTCGAGGAGTTCGCCGAGGCGGTCCGTCAGACCGTATGCCGTGATGGCCAGGCAGTCCATGCCGCGGACGGCTCCGACGCGTCCGCTGTGCACGTGGCGGCTGGTGCCGTAGCGCCGACGCGGTCCGTCCGTGTCCGGCGCGAAGAGCAGGGTGGCGGCCAGCTCCGCCAGCGCCTGTTGCTGTGGGGTGTCGGCGATGTGCGGGATGCGCAGCCGCAGTTCCACCATGGGCGCCGAGGGAGTGCGCACGGCTACGATCCGCAGCCCGCTGGGCAGGGTGACGTCCCTGAAGGGCGGGAAGCGGTGATCGGCGCGCGGCCCGGAGGCGGGCAGGGAGCGGGCACAGCGGCAGGAGAGGCGGTCGTGGAGGCAGGTCACCGGACCGGCTCCCCGGCTGAGGTGCCCGCGGGCACCAGCAGCAGCACGGCCGGCGGCGCGGTGCACAGGCTGCTCGCCGCCGAGGCCACCTCCGCGACGGTGATGCTGCCCAGCATCCGGATGATGTCGTGCAGGAGTTCGGCTCGCCCGTGAAGCACCTCGTGTGCCCCGAGAGCCTTCGTAAGCTGGAGAAGGTCGTCGGTGCGCCGGTGGATGGCGGTCAGCGTGCGCGTGCGTGCTGTCGCCAGCTCTTCGGGGTCCGGCCCCTCGGCGGCCAGCTCGGCGAGTTCCTCCTCCAGGATCCGCTGCACTGCTTCGGGTGGCGTGGCCGGGTCGTGCACCGTGCTCACGCTGAGCAGGTCGGGGGTGAGGGCGTCGAAGGGCGCGAACAGCCCGCATCCGGCGCGCGTCGACTCCGCGGCGACGGCGTCGGCGGCCAACCGCCGGGGCAGCCGGGCCGACGGCCCGTCCCCGAGCATGTGGGACACGAGCAGATGGGCGAGATATCCGGCGGGGTCCTCGCCGGGACCGCGCAGACGGTAACCGACCGCGACGGCCGGCAGCGGCGCGTGTCTGTCCTCGTACCGGACCGTGCGCTGCCGGGACGGCGAGGGCTCGTCGAGCGAGCGAGCGGCAGGGCACGGCCGGGTCGGTATGTGCTCGAAGTGGTGCAGCACCCGGTCGAGTGCGTGCACCGGGTCGAACCCGCCCGCCACGGTGAGCACCGCGTTGCCGGGAGCGTAGTAGGCGTCGAAGAACGAGCGGCAGTCCTCGGTTCCGGCCCTGTCCAGGTCGGCGAACTCGCCGTAGCCCTCATGGGTGTTGTGCGCCGCGCGGTAGAGCGCGGCGGGAAGGCGCAGCCAGGGGAATCCTCCGTAGGGCCGGTCGAGGATGTTGAGGCGGATCTCTTCCTTCACCACGTCGATCTGTGTGCGGAGGTGCTCGGCGGTGATGAGGGGGGCACGCATGCGGTCGGCCTCCAGGAAGAGGATCCGGTCCAGCGCTTCGGCAGGGGCGATCTGGTGGAACTCGGTGTAGTCCTGGTGCGTCGAGCCGTTGCTGACGCCGCCCGACTCCTGGACGGCGCGGGCGTGCTGCCCGGGGGCTACACACTCGCTGCCCTGGAACATGAGGTGCTCGAACAGATGGGCGAAGCCGGTGCGCTCCGCGGGTTCGGACCGGAACCCGACGCGGTAATGGACGGTGACGGCCACCAGAGGGATCGCCGGACGCGGGCAGAGAACGACGCGCAGCCCGTTGGAGAGCGTATGACGGTGGAGGTCGGCGTACAGCGCCGTGGGAGACGACATGGGGCACCTGTCAGACGAGCGGGCCGAGGAGACCCGAATGGTCGCGGAGGAGTTCTTCGGTGACCTTTCGCAGCGCCCGGCGCCGCGCCGGGTCGGTCACGGCCTCATGCGGGTCCGCGGGCGTGGTTCCGTCGAAGTACTGCCCGGTGACGTCCGCCGTTGCCTCACCGCACACCAGCCGGAGCACCGCGTCGGCGCCCTCCTGCACGGTCGAGCGGGGAGGGGTGCCGATCTCGCGCACCATGGGGGTGTCCATGAAGCTGGCCGGGTGCAGGCAGTTGGCGGTGACCTGCCTGGGTTCGAGCTCCTCCGCCAGATCCATGGTGAAGGACGCGAGTGCCAGCTTGGCGCGACCATAGGCGACCCAGCCGTGGTAGAGGCGCGTCATCGTCAGATCGTCGAAGTCGATGTCCAGCTGGGCGGCGGATCCGACGTTGACCACTCGTGCCGGAGCCGCGGCACACAACAGGGGCAGCAGCGACCGGGTGAGCAGGTACGGCGCCAGGTAGTCCACGGCGAACCGCAGCTCATGCCCGTCCCGGCTCAGCTCACGTACGGCGCCCTCGCTGCCCGGTCCGACTCCCGCGTTGTTGATGAGCACATCGAGTCGGGGATGCCGGGCGGTGACGTGCTCGGCGAGCGTTGCCACCTCCCGCAGCGAGGAGAGGTCGGCCACGTGGGGCTCGACGGCGAGCCCCTGCCCGCCGAGCCGGTCCGCGAGTGCGTGCACCTTGCGGTGGTCACGTCCGTGCAGGAGAACGAGGAAGCCGTCGGACGCCAGTGTTTCGGCGAGTCGCTGGCCGAGACCCGCGGTCGCTCCGGTCACCAGCACGACGGGACGTGCAGCAGTCATGTCACTCCAGGAAGCTCGATGGGAAAGCGCGGGTGCCGGCCGGAAGGGCCGGCACCCGCGCTCAGGACACGATCGGGATCAGCAGCCGTCGCGGAATGTGAGGTAGATGACGAGGGTGGTGAGGACCGCCGGGGAGGAAGCCGGCGCTTCGGCCTCGGGGCTGTAGGCCAGCTCCTCCGGGGTGGTGTAGGCGTCATAACCTTCGATCAGCTTTTCTGCGTTCACGGTATTCCTTCCGGTGGAATCTGATGATGGTGTCCCGTTGCCCTCCCCGCGTTTCATCGGGATGTGGACGGGACGAGGAGATTTCTATCCCGCCGCGGTGTTGTACGAGACGCTCTGAAATACGCCGGTACAACACCGGACAACCGCCACGGCATGCACGGGCATCACGCACAACGAGCGGGTCTCGCCCCATAGGAGAAAGGAGCGGGACCCGTGGCGAAGAAGGTGCGGCACCGTACAACCGGTGCGCCGGCCGAGACGGCGCAAGGCGTGGCTCGGCCGCGAAGCACATCACGGCAGGACCTGGGTTCCCTCCGCGTCCACCACATCCGCCAGCAGCCGGGTGTGCGAACGTAATTGTGGTACGAGATGGGCCGCGAAACTGCTGATGTCGAGACCATGGGAGAGCATTCGCAGAGCGGAGACACGGCCGACGCGGTGGTCCGGTGGAATCCCGTAACCAGCGACGAGCTCCCACGCCGAGACACCGAGATCAGCGGCCACTTCCGGCCGGCCCTGTCCGGCAAGGACAAGGCGCACCTCCATCAGTTCACCCAGCAGCCAACCGAGATCGAACCAGCGATCACCCAGGCACAGTCCCTCCCCCGTGAGCAACTGCGGGCGGTGATCCGCCGCCAGCACCGTCGTGCCCATGCCGACACTCCCGTGCAGGACGACCGAGTCCTCGTTCACCTCGCTCAGGGCGGCGCACCACTGCGACAGCCGGCTCAGCCGACGCTTCCCGAGGGCCGACCGTAACTGCCCCCGATACAGGCCCGACAGCCCCGGGCCGTGCCCGGACCGCAGCCACTCGGCCAGCCGGGCCGGTCCCAGCGGTCCCCGTGGCAGGGCCGGGTCGCACGGCAGGGCGTGCAGGGAACGAAGACCACGGCCGAGGTCGCGGAAGACGGTGGCCCGGCCCTCAGGGGAATCCAGGAGCAGGCGCGTGCCACGGACCGGATACTCCGCCGTACGCCCCTCCCAGCGGGGAAGAACGAACTGCACCGCCGCATGGGGAAGATGTACAGAGGCCGGTACGGCGCCGACCGCCCGCAGGACGGCCGATCCCGCGGCGAACGTGCGCCGCCACCGGACCCTCCCCCCGTCCGTGGCGAAGACCTCGGTGCGTACCGCATCGGTGCCGAACGCCCGCACCGGTGCCGGAACGGCCTCACCCATCCCCGCCGCCCCCCGGCCGAAGTCGCGCACGCAGCGCCTCCACACGTGCCAGCAGCGCGGGAAGGGGCTCGGCGACAGCGGCGTCGAGACGACCGGTGGTGGCACTGTGCCCGGGAACAGTCGGCGCGACCACTATGTTCGGCCGCCGCGCCAGCCGTTTGAGCTGCTCACGCACCAGCGGATTGTCCAGAGCTCCGGGAGGCAGTGACGGAGCCACACCGATCACCGCACGCGTGCACTGGAGCGCGAGCAGGGACGGTGTGTCGGCCAGTCCGTGGGCCAACCGCGCGACGAAGTGCAGGGTGGCCGGGTGTACCGCGACCGCGTCGGCCCACTCGGCGAGCTCGACGTGCAGGGCGCCGACGCGGCTGTGGCCGGTCCATGTGTCACGGTGCACCGTGGTACCGGAAACCGCGCTGAGAGCCAATGGGGAGACGAAGCGTTCGGCACTGCGGGTCAGCAGGATGCGCAGCTCGACGTCCGGATAGGACTGGCGCAGCCAGCTGGCCCAGAAAGGAAGATGCGCGACCCCGAGAGCGCCACTGCCCACGAGCAGCAGACGGGCGGCGCTGAGTTCCGGGGACGGAAGACCCGCAGAAGAGGGTGCTGCGGCCGCGTCACCGGGATCACCGCTCACCGTCCGTCCTTCCCTGCGGAGGGTTGCTGCTCCGGTTCAGCCGCCAGCATCTCGATCCGGTCGATGAGGCCGTCGCGGACGCGGTAGGCGATCAGCGCTCGCAGCGCGACGGGCGCCGGACCGGTGAGGCGCTCGTCATCCACGACCCACTCACCGAGAACCAGACGTGCCCGCACCTCGGCCTCGACACGCTGCGTCGCGAACTGAGGCGCATACAGATCCCGGAGGCCGTCCAGCCCCTCGGTGGCCGGCGCTCCACCGTTGCGCAGCTCCACGCCGGCGGCGAAGCAGGCCACGAAGGCTTCCAGGTCCCGATGGTTGTACGCGGCCAGCTGCGCGTCGATCACGCGCGCTGCCGCGGATGCAGGTTGAGTGGCCACGAGTTCTCCTCACGACGGTGAGACCGGCAGTGGTCGGCCGGACCGGTGGTCCGGGCACGGCAGCCCGGCCACTGGGCCGGACCGCGACGGTCCGGCCCAGCTTCGCCGCATGGAGGGGCACAGTCTTCCTGTACGGGTTGTCACGTTAAAACCTTTGTTACCGGACAATTTCGTCGTCTCACCGCCGCAGGAAAGGAGCACGGGAACGTAGCAGCTCCGGCATCCTCGAGCCGATCAGTGCCCCGACGGACACGGCCAGCAGGAGCTTCAGTGAGGGAGCCAAAGGCTCCAGGCCGCGCGCTTCGCCCGGCTCCCGGACCGTCCGAAGTCGGCGCGCGGCACCTGTGGGAGCCGGGGTAGTCCGCTCCGTAGGGCCGACGCCTCCTTCGCTCGCGCAGTCGCCCTGTCCCTGAGGTGCTTCACCCGGCTGCGTCTTGAGCTCTTCCTCGGCCAGCGTGGCGGAGAGTGTGCGCCAGCGCCGCTCCCAGGCCTCGAGGTCCCCGTCACACGTCCGTACGTATGCCAGGGTGACCGCCAACGAGGGCAACGCGAGTCCTCTGGCGGCTTCGGCGAGAGTGGTGACTGAATAGTGAGCTCTCTCCGAGAGAGCCCGGTAGGGGGGCCTGCCCGCCTTGTTGCGCAGGCATCGCAGGTCGTGCGCGAATCGCTGGATCTCTCCGGCGTACGGGTCCACGGGGCGTTCGGGACGGGCCATCTCTGCTGTTCCTCGCTTCCTGAAGATCAACGACCGAACTGCGCTCATGGGTCCGCAGGCGAGTCCGGACAGCACTGAGCGTGTAGAAGACCTGGCTGATGACGACCGAGCTCTCCGGGCGCGTGTCCGGTGACCACGCGGTGATGGTTTCCCGTCAAAGCAGCCGATCTGCGCCCCACACCGGTCCTGGCCGCCGGCCGGACGGCGAAGGGTGGGCGCTTCGACCCGGGCCGCGATTTATTCGGACGGGCAACGAATTTCTCGGCTGCCGCAGCTCCCGGACGAGATGTGAAGGCGACGCGGCGCTGCGGGGAGCCCCCGGCATGCTGCGGTGAGAACGTTCGTGGCCGACCGAGGTGTGAGTCCCGTGGTGATCCGGCCTGTCGTTCACCGGAACGGATGCGCATTCTCGCCTTACGCACCGCACGGGTGCATTCCCTTATGCAGTCGTCCTTCCCATGGACAAGAACAACGCCGCTTCCCGTGCCGGCTGCGATGGACGTTGCGGGCACTGCCTGGACGGGTCCCGCCACAAGGCTCGGTCCGACCGTGCTTCCAGGGGCGGGGGCGAGTCGTACGGCGATCTCGCGGGTGCACATGGGTATCCCCCTTCGGCAGCGAGGTCGAGCCCCGGCGGCCCGGGCTCCGCACCTGCTTGGCCAGATGGCACCACCTTGTGCGGCTGACCGTGCTCAAACCTTGAAAAAAGCTTGAACCAGCTGTTCAGAGCTGCTTCCGCTGGTTTTAGGATTACGCCCGGGGTGGTTGATGTGGGTATGGAGTTCCGTGTCCTGGGCGCAGTTGAGGTTCAGGTAGACGGCCAATGGCTGGATCCGGGACCCGCACGTCAGCAGTACGTACTGGCGGCGCTGTTGTGCGAAGCCAACCACGTGGTGACGATGGACCAACTCATCGACCGGGTCTGGGGAGAACGGGCTCCGCAACGAGCCCGGTCGACGGTGTACAGCTATGTCTCCAGGCTGCGTAGCGCGTTACAGAGTGTGTCCGAGGAAGCGCGGATCACACAGCGGTCTGGAGGCTATGAGCTGACCGTCACACCCTCAGCCATCGACTTGCACCGTTTCCGGGACCGCGCTGTCAGGGCTCGGACCAGCGCACGCGATGGAGACGAGGACGAGGCCGCGCTCCTGTTCGAGAAGGCCCTCGCGCTCTGGCGAGGTGACCCGTGCTCCGGCATGGACACCCCCTATTTCAACACCCAGCGTGAGACGCTGCACGTGGAACGGCTCGCCGCTGTGCTGGACTGGGGCGAGCTCCAATTACGTCGTGGGCTTCACGCCGAGCTGCTGACCATGCTGCCCGCCCATGCCGAGAGCCACCCCCTGGACGAGCGGCTCGCAGCCCAGCTGATGCTCGCCCTCTACCGTGGTGGACGTTCCGCCGACGCTCTCAACCGGTACCAGGAGGTACGTCGCCGTCTCGCTGACGAGTTGGGCATCGATCCGCGTCCCCAACTGCAGAAGCTGTACCAGCAGATCCTGGACTCCGATCCGAGGCTCGCGGCCCGAGGCACGGAGCTGAGGCCTGCGCGTACCGCCGCCCCTCATCCTGGACACCTTCCCGCTCCCTCACCGCTGTTCACGGGACGCGTGCGTGATCTGGCGCGGCTGGACGAGCTGCTGGCTCCGCAGAGCACATCGGTCAGCGACGCTGTGCCCATAGCGGTGGTCTGTGGAACGGGAGGCATCGGCAAGACCTGGCTGGCGTTGCGCTGGGCGCATGACCAGCACAGGCACTTTCCCGATGGTCAGTTGTACGCCGATCTGAGGGGCTTCACTCCCTCCGGTGAACCGTTGGACCCGTACGCGGTCATGCGGGGTCTGCTTGAGGCTCTCGGTGTCGACCCGGGAGATCTGCCCACTACTCAGCAGGCCCAGGCCGCGCTGTACCGAAGCCGCACGGCGGGTCGGCGACTGCTTCTCGTGCTCGACAACGCCCGCGACACCGACCAGGTGGTGCCACTGCTGCCCGGCGGCTCCACCTGTACGGTACTGATCACCAGCCGCCACCAGCTATCCGGATTGGCCGCCTCGCACGGCGCCGGCTGGCTCGCCCTGGACTCGCTCGACGGCCCTGAAGCGCGTGACCTGCTCGTCCGCCGCCTTGGCGCCGACCGGCTCGCCGCGGAACCCGCCGCGACGGCGGAACTCCTCCGCCACTGCGCCGGTCTTCCACTGGCCATCGGCGTTCTCGCCGCCCGCGTCACCACGAACCCGGTGCTCACTCTCGCTGCCCTGGCTGCCGAACTTCGCGACACCGCGACCCGGCTCGACGCCCTGAACACCGGCGAGGCGGCCAGTGACGTGCGTACCGTTTTCACCTCGTCCTACCTCGCCCTCGATCCCGATTCCGCCCGGGTGTTCCGGCAACTCGCCCAGGCGCCCGGTGGCGACATCGGTCTGTCCGCTGCCGTCAGCCTGTCTGCCCTGCCGTCCGCCCGGCTGCGCACGAGGCTGCGTCGGCTTCAGGCCTACCACTTGGTTCAAGAACGCGCCCCTGGCCGCTTCACCTGCCACGACCTGCTGCGCTCGTATGCCCTGGAACTGGCGGATACCGCCGCGCCCGTCGAGGAAGCGGACGAGGCACTCACCCGCGTACTCGACCACTACGCGCATACGGCCTACGCGGCCGACCGGCTCCTGCTTCCCCACCGCGACCCACTCCGGCCGACCACGGCGGAGAACGGCACACAACCAGAGCATCTCACCACACACGACCAGGCCATGGCATGGTTCGCAGCCGAGTACACCGTGCTGACGGCGACCGTCGACCAGGCCGCACGTGCTGGACACAACGCCCAGGCATGGCGGCTGGCGTGGGCAATCACTACCTTCCTGACTCGTCAGGGTCGTTGGGCCGACGTCACCGCAGTGCACACCACGGCACTTGCCGCCGCTGTCCGCCTCGGGGACCCGGCCGCCCAGGCGGAATCCCACCGCGCGCTTGCCTGGGCCTGTACCGAGACCGGCCGCTTCGCCGAAGCCCACCGCGAACTGACCCGTGCGCTGGCCCTCTCCGAGACGAGCGGCAACCTCCTCGCGGCCGCCCACACCCACCTCGCCCTGGGCTGGCTGTACGAACGCCAAGACGACAGACCCGCTGCTTTGCGGCACGACCAGCGCGCCGTCGACCTGTTCACCTCACTCGGTAATTCACCGGGACAGGCCCGCGCGCTGAACGCGGTGGCCTGGGACCACGCCCGGCTCGGGAACTGCACCGAGTCGGTACGCCACTGCCACGAAGCGCTGGCCATCCAGGGTGAACTGGACGACGCACGTGGACAAGCCGGCACCTGGGACACCCTCGGATATGCGTACCACCAGCTCGGCGCCCACACGAAGGCCCTCGACTGCTACGAGCACAGCCTGAAACTCAACCGTGCACTGCGTCACCGATACAACGAGGCCGAAACCCTCGTGCACCTCGGCCAGACCCACCGGGCATTGGGGGCTCTCGCCGCAGCCCGGGAAGCCTTTGGCCAAGCCCTCGGCATCTACCTCGACATTCATGCCCCCGACCCGGACATCGACCAGGCGCGCACACTCCTGCGGGAACTCGACATACCGCTGAAGAGCCTTCCGCTGTCGGACCAAGAGGCTTGATCGGTCGAACAGGTCCTGTGAGGGCAGGGAGAACGTTGCTGTAGGCGAGGGTGGCTGTGCAGCGGGGCCGGCCGCATCGTGGCGTGATGTGCCGAGCAGGGACGCGATGATGCGGTCCGAGTCGAAAGCGAGCGCAACCACGCGTCCCCGCCGGGCGAGACGGGCGGTGCAGGCCCTGGGATCAGTGCCGGAGGCCGGGCGCGACACCGTGATGCCGGCCGACGGTCCGCAGGTGTACGGCTCGGAGATCGCTCGCATCATTGAGCCGGAGAGGTCCTCGCGCGACCACGACCGTATCGTCAGTGCCCGACTCCGACCTCGGACACAGCCGTTGACGATACGGAGACGAGGGCCTCGACCTCGGCTATGTGGATGCGCTGCGCAATGTCTCCGAGGTTCTCGGTGATTGCCTGAATCTGCTGGGCGGTGAGCGGGGCCGAGGCGAAACGCCTGCGCCTCCTCCTTGAACTCGCACCGGTGGTAGACGGTGTGGCGGATGGTGGCGCCCTGCATCTTCCGCCCGCACGGCGCGCACCGCACCCGGCCACGCAGGGTGTAGGGGCGGGCGCCCTGCTTGCCTGCGCGTTCCTGCTGCCGGCGATGCGGTAGCCGTAGGGCGGCCGTCCATCCAGATAGCGGCCGCGCAGCTCGACCTGGGCGCTCATGACGGTGCGACTCGGATCTCGACGCGGTTGCTTTCGCCCTTGCTCATGCCGCCGAAGACAGAGGAGACAGAGAAGACAGAGAAGACAGACATGACCAGGTCGTGGGCCTCGTCGTCGGGGTCGATGGGCCCGCCCACCTCCGGCACCCGCGACAACAAGCCCAACGGACTGTCTGGTGAGCGGGGATCCGAGCCGGTGTGATGTCCAGTTCCTCTTCGCAGAGCGGTCGCTCTGTCCGCGTCAGCAGCGAGGTACTGACTTCGGCTCGTCAGGGTGATCTTTGCCAACGTGCCTGATAGATCCGAGGCGCGGGCTGTATCTCGTGTTGTGTGAGATACGCGGATGGGGGCGGGCTGACCGCTGCGGGGCGCCGGCGCCGGGAGGCCGTAC
>NZ_JAVRHI010000182.1:0-15941 GCF_034105845.1 Streptomyces sp. CRN 30
CACCGGCCCCGGCCCCGGCCCCGGCCCCGGACTCCCCGAGCGGCGCGGGCGCCGCACCTCTGTAGCCGGTCGCGCCCGCGCACGGCGGGCATCCGCCGACCCCCGTCACGCCGCCGACCCCCGTCACCGTCACACCGCCGACCCCGTCATGCCGCCGACTCCGTCACCTCCCGGTGGATCGGGGTGTCCGCCCCGGTGAGGGGGCGGCCCGTGCCGCCGTGCCGCGTCGCGACGATCTCCGCCGCGATGGACAGGGCCGTCTCCTCCGGTGTGCGGGCGCCCAGGTCGAGGCCGATCGGGGAGCGCAGGCGGGCGAGTTCGCGTGTGGTCAGACCGGCCTCGCGGAGCCGTCGGGTGCGGTCGGCGTGGGTGCGGCGCGACCCCATCGCCCCGACGAACGCGACCGGCATCCGCAGCGCCTCCGTCAGCAGCGGCACGTCGAACTTCGCGTCGTGGGTGAGCACGCACAGCACCGTCCGCCGGTCCGTCGCCGTGCCCCGCAGATACCGGTGCGGCCAGTCCACGACGACCTCGTCGGCCTCCGGGAACCGGGCGGGCGTGGCGAAGACGGGCCGGGCGTCGCAGACCGTCACCCGGTAGCCGAGGAACGCGCCCGCCCGGACCAGCGCCGCCGCGAAGTCCACCGCGCCGAATACGATCATGCGGGGCGGCTCCACGCTCGACTCCACGAGCAGCGACAGCCCGCCGGGGCAGTGCGACCCGTCCTCCGAGATGCCGACGACCCCCGTGCGGCCCACGTCGAGCAGGGCGCGGGCCTCCTGAGCCGCCGTGCGGTCGAGGTCGGGGTGGCCGCCGAGCCCGCCCTCGCGGGAGCCGTCGGGGCGGACCAGGAGGGTCCGGCCGAGCAGCTCCTCCGGGCCGTCCACGACGCGGGCGACGGCGGCCGGTTCCTGCCGGGACGCCGCCGAGAGCGCCGCTTCGAACACCGCCCGCTCCGGCGCGTCCGCGCGGACCGGCGTGATCAGCATGTCGATGACGCCGCCGCAGGTCAGCCCGACCGCGAAGGCGTCCTCGTCGCTGTAGCCGAACCGCTCGCGCACCGTGCGGCCGTCCCGGAGCGCCTGCTCGCACAGCTCGTACACCGCGCCCTCGACGCAGCCGCCGGAGACGGAGCCGATCGCCGTGCCGTCGCCGTCCACAGCGAGGGCCGCGCCGGGGCCGCGCGGGGCGCTGCCGCCGACGGACACCACGGTCGCGACGGCGAAGTCGCGTCCCTCGGCGGCCCAGCGGTGCAGTTCATCGGCTATGTCAAGCATGTCCGCCTGCCCGCAGGACGCGGTCGGGCCGGATCGGCAGGGCGCGGTGGCGGACGCCCGTGGCGTGCCACACGGCGTTGGTGACGGCAGCCGCCGCCCCGACGATGCCGATCTCCCCGACGCCCTTGATGCCGACGGGGTCGTCCGGGTCGTCGTCGGCGACCCAGTCGGCCTCCAGGCGCGGGACGTCGGCGTGCGTGGCGACGTGGTAGCCCGCGAGGTCGGGGCCGTAGTGGCCGCCGAAGGAGCGGTCCCGGACCGCCTCCTCGTGCAGGGCCATGGAGATGCCCCAGGTCATGCCGCCGAGCAACTGGTTGCGGGCGGTCAGCGGGTTGACGATGCGGCCCGCCGCGAAGATGCCGAGCATCCGCCGTACCCGCACCTCGCCGGTGGCGGTGTCCACGGCGACCTCGGCGAACTGCGCCCCGAAGGAGTGGCGTTCCTTCTGCGCGAGGGACTGGATCGCCTCGGTGGTGTCGGACCGTACGGTGATGCCCTCGGGCGGGATCGAGGTGCCGAGCGCGAGCCGCTCGCGCAGTTCGGCGGCGGCGGCGTTGACGGCCCAGGCCCAGGAGCGGGTGCCCATGGAGCCGCCGGCGATCATCGCGGGCCCGAAGTCGCTGTCGCCGATCCGTACCCGGACCCGGTCGGGGGTGGTGTCCAGGGCGTCGGCGGCGACCAGCGTGAGGGCCGTACGGGCGCCGGTGCCGATGTCGGCGGCGGCGATCCGCACGGTGTAGGTGCCGTCCGCCTCCGCGGTCACGAGGGCCGTGGAGGGGCCGGCGCCGGCGCCGAAGGACGCGGCGGCCGTGCCGGTGCCGAGCAGCCAGCGTCCTTCGCGGCGCACCCCGGGGCGGGGGTCGCGGTCGGCCCAGCCGAAGCGGCGGGCGCCCTCGCGGAAGCAGGCGGCGAGGTTGCGGCTGCTGAACGGCAGTCCGGAGACCGGTCCGGTCTCGGGCTCGTTGCGCAGGCGCAGTTCGATCGGGTCGATCCCGCACTTCTCGGCGAGTTCGTCGAGGGCCGCCTCCAGGGCGAACGACCCGGGCGCCTCGCCCGGCGCGCGCATCCACGTCGGGGACGGCACGTCCAGGCGTACGACGTGGTTGGCGGTGCGGTGGGCGTCGGCGTCGTACATCACCCGGGCCACCCCGGCGCTGGGCTCGACGAACTCGTAGACCCTGGAGGTCTGGTTGAGCGAGCTGTGCTCCAGGGCGCGCAGCCGGCCGTCGGCGTCGGCGCCGAGCCGGACCCGCTGGGCGGTGGGGCTGCGGTAGCCGACGAGGGAGAACATCTGACGGCGGGTCAGGACCACGCGGACGGGACGCTGGAGGACGGTGGCGGCCATCACGGCGGTGACCTGGTGGACGCGGACGCCCTTGCTGCCGAAGCCGCCGCCGATGTGCTCGGAGCGCACGCGGACGGCGGACTCGTCGAGCGAGAACATCTTGGCCAGTTCGCCCTGGACCCAGGTGGCGCCCTGGTTGGAGTCGACGACCTCCAGCCGGCCGCCGTCCCAGCGGGCCGCGGCGGCGTGCGGCTCCATCATGCTGTGGTGCTCTTCCGGGGTGGTGTACTCGGCGTCCACCACGTGGGCGGAGGCGGCGAGCCCGGCCTCCAGGTCGCCCTTCTCGGTCACCGCGGGCATGTGGCCGTCGGCCGGGTAGGCGTCCGGGTGGTCCGCGGCGAGGGTGCTGTCGTGCGGCTCCTCGTCGTAGTGGACGACGAGCGACTCGGCGGCCTCCCTGGCCTGTTCGGGCGTCTCGGCGACGACCAGGGCGACGGGCCAGCCGGCGTGCTCCACCCGGTCGTGCTGGAAGGCGGCGGCGGTGGGGTCGGGGACGCCGAGCATGCCGACGTAGTCGGTGTCCACGCGCGGGGCGTTGCCGTGGTGCAGCACGGTGAGCACGCCGGGCATGGCGAGGACGGGGTCGGTCTCGACCGCGCGGACGCGGCCGCGGGCGACGGTGGAGAGGACCAGCCAGCCGTGGGCGAGGCCCGCGAAGGGGATCTCGCCGGAGTACCGGGCGGCGCCGGTGACCTTGGCGCGGCCCTCGACACGGGTGTGCGCGGTGCCGACGGCGCCCCGGGACGCCGTACGGCCGGTGGTGGCGGTGGTCATCGGGCGGCCTCCTCGGCGAGTTGCGTGAGCACGGCCACCGCGAGGTTGCGCATGAGGGTCACCTTGTATCCGTTGTCGGGCAGCGGCCGGGCGGCCGTCAGTTCGGCCTCCGCGGCGGCGGCGAACGTCTCCGCGTCGGCGGGGGCGCCGGTCAGGGCGTGCTCGGCGGTCCGGGCCCGCCAGGGCCGGGAGGCGACGGCGCCGAAGGCCAGCCGGGCCTCCCGTACGACGCCGTCGTGGACGTCGAGCGCGGCGGCGACGGAGCCGATCGCGAAGGCGTACGAGGCGCGTTCGCGGACCTTGCGGTAGCGGGAGCGGGCGGCGACCGGGGCGGGCGGCAGCGTCACACCGGTGATCAGGGCGCCCGGCGGCAGTTCGGTCTCCAGATGCGGGGTGTCGCCGACGGGCCGGTAGAGGTCGGCGATCGGCACTTCGCCCGGACCGTCGACGGTCTCGTAGGAGACGACGGCGTCGAAGGCGGTCAGGGCGACGCCCATGTCCGAGGGGTGGGTGGCCACGCAGTGGTCGGAGGCGCCGAGGATGGCGTGGTTGTGGTGTTCGCCGCCGAGGGCGGAGCAGCCGCTGCCGGGGTCCCGTTTGTTGCAGGGGCGGGCCAGGTCGGTGAAGTAGCCGCAGCGGGTGCGCTGCAGGAGGTTGCCGCCGACGGTGGCCATGTTGCGCAGTTGTCCGGAGGCGCCGGCGAGGACCGCCTGGGACAGCGCGGGGTAGCGGCGGCGGACCGCGGGGTGCGCGGCGAGGTCGCTGTTGGTGACGGTGGCGCCGATGCGCAGGGAGCCGTCGGGCGTCTCCTCGACGCGGTCCAGGGGCAGTTCGCGGACGTCGACGAGGAGGGCGGGCCGCTCCACGCCGTTCTTCATCAGGTCGACGAGGTTGGTGCCGCCGCCGAGGAAGCGGGCCTCGGGCTCGTCGGCGAGCAGGGCGAGCGCGCCGGTGACGTCGGCGGCGCGCCGGTAGCCGAACTCCTTCATGCCGCGGCCTCCTCGGCGTTGTCGGTGGTGCCGGCGTTGTCGGTGGTGCCGGCGGTGTCCCGGGCGGCGCGGGAGACCGCCTCGACGATGGAGACGTAGGCGCCGCAGCGGCACAGGTTGCCGCTCATCCGCTCGCGAATCTCGTCGTCGGTCAGTTCGGGCGGGCCCGCCTCGGGCCGTACGTCGTCGGTGGCGGCGCTCGGCCAGCCGGCCGCGTGCTCCTCGATGACGGCCACGGCCGAACAGATCTGGCCGGGTGTGCAGTAGCCGCACTGGTAGCCGTCGAGGTCGAGGAAGGCCTGCTGGACCGGGTGGAGCAGGTCTCCGTCGGCCAGTCCTTCGACGGTGGTGACGTCCCGCTCGTCGGCCGCGACCGCGAGCGTGAGGCAGGAGACCGCGCGGCGGCCGTCGACGAGGACCGTGCAGGCTCCGCACTGGCCCTGGTCGCAGCCTTTCTTGGTACCGGTCAGGTCGAGTCGCTCGCGCAGGGCGTCGAGCAGGGTGGTGCGGTGGTCGACGGTCAGGGGGTGCTTCTCGCCGTTGATCTTCAGGGTGATGGCGCTGTACGTCGGCGAGGGCGTGGGAGCCATGATCAGCCTTCTTCGTCCGTCCGGGAACAATGGGGTGGCGCTGTACGGGAGAGTGCGGTCGGCGGGCATCGTGGAAGGGGCGGCTCGGGCCGGCGGGCAGGCCGGCCGACGGCGGGTATGGCGCGTACCGCGTGCCCCGATATCCTGACCGGCAACCGGACAACTGTCCGCTCTGCCGAAAACGTAACGGACAGTTGTCCGGTTATCAAGGACGGGTTTCGGTCAGTGACCCGCGAGGGAGGACGAGTGGAACAGCCCGGCAGGAAGGCCCCGTTGCGCTCGGACGCGCAGCGCAACCGCGAGCGGATACTGGAAGTGGCGCTGGCCGAACTCACGTGCTGCGCCGACGCCCCGCTCAGCTCGATCGCCAGGAAGGCGGGGGTCGGACAGGCGACCTTCTACCGCAACTTCCCGAGCCGGGAGGCGCTCGTCCTGGAGGTCTACCGGCACGAGATGCGCCAGGTGGCCGACAGCGCCGCCGAGTTGCTGGCGGCCGAGCCCCCGGAGCGGGCGCTGCGCGCGTGGATGGACCACCTCGCGCGGTTCGCCATGACCAAGGCGGGTCTCGCCGACGCGATCCGGCAGGTCACCGGCTCCCCCGGCTCCCCCGCCAAACCGGGTCCCACCCCGGTGCTGGACGCCTCCGACCGGCTGCTGCGCGCCAACGAGGCGGCGGGCACCATCCGTCCCGGCGTCACCGCGGACGATTTCTTCCTCGCCATCGCCGGACTCTGGCTGATCGAGCCGCGCGACGACTGGCAGACGCGCGCCACGCGGCTGCTGGACCTGGTGATGGACGGGTTGCGCGCGGGCGCACCGGGGCGTTGAGAGCGGCACCTGCCCCATGAGGTGATCTCCGTCCCCCTCGGGACGGCGCACACGCCTCCGTGTGCCTCCGTGCGCCCCCGGACGGGGGGACGGCGAACGGACACTCGCCGTTGAGCTGGGCAGAACTCTGATTCGAGCAGTCCCGAGCGATCCTGTGGCAGCATCCCGGTGAGTGGTCACCGGGCGCGTCCGTATGCCGGCAGAGGCAGGTGGTGTCCCATGAGCGAGGCCGTACCCGTACCGGATCACGTGTGGAGAACCGGCGTCGCGCCGGGCATATTCCCCTTCGCCGGGCACGCTATCGCACTGCTCCGGCGTCCGCTGGACTTCCTGGAATCGCTTCCCGCGCGGGGAGACCTGGTGGAGATACGGCTGGGACCGCTGCGTGCCTTAGTGGTCTGTGATCCGCAGCTGGTCCACCGGGTTCTCAAGGACCCGCGCACGTACGACAAGGGCGGCCCGCTGTACGACCGGCTGCGGGGGCTGATGGGCGACGGGCTCGTGACCTGTGGCCAGGGCGAGCACCGGCGTCAGCGCAGGCTGCTGCAACCGGCGTTCGGCGCCGCGCGGGTGGCCGGCCGCACCCGCCGCATGGGCGAGGAAGCGCTGGCGGTGTGCGGGGCGTGGCGGCCCGGGGAGCGGGTCGACGTCACGGCGGCGATGGTGGCCCTGACGACGGGTGTCACCAGCCGGCTGCTCTTCTCCGACTCCCTGGACGCGCGTCGGGCCGCCGCCGTGCGCGACTGTCTCGCCGTGGTCGTGCGGGGCCTGTTCGTCCGTACGGTCGTGCCCGTCGACGCCCTGTTCCGGCTGCCGACGCCCGGGAACCGGCGCTACCGCCAGGCGGTGCTCCGGCTGCGGGCGCTCGTCGACGACCTGGTCGCCGAGCGCCGCGACGGCACCCCGCGGGGCGATCTGCTGGACACCCTGCTGGCGGCCACGCGCGCGGACGGCGACCGGGACGCCGCGTACGCCGACGGCCACCGGCAGGCCGCGCCGCTCACCGAGCGCGAGGTGCGCGACCAGCTCGTCACCCTGCTGCTCACCGGGGTGGAGAGCACGGCGATGTGCCTGGCCTCCGTGTTCGCCCTGCTCGCGGACCACCCGGAGGCCGAGGGTCCGCTGCACGAGGAGGTCGACGCGGTCCTCGCCGACCGGGCCGTTCCCGGTCCCGGCGAGCTGGACCGGCTGACGCACACCCGCGCGGTGGTCACCGAGACCCTCCGACTGCGCCCGCCGGGCTGGCTGTTCACCCGGCTCACCACCCGGGAGACGGAGCTGGCCGGACGCCCGCTGCCGCGCGGCACGACCGTTCTGTACAGCCCCTACCTCCTGCACCACCGCGACGCGTCGTTCCCCGAGCCCGAGCGGTTCCGGCCGGAGCGGTGGCTGCCGGGGGCGGCGGCCGTGCCGGACGGCGCGATGCTGCCCTTCGCGGCGGGCGGCCGCAAATGCATCGGGGACACCTTCGCGATGACGGAGGCGACCGTGGCCCTGGCCGTCATAGCCCGCCACTGGCGGCTGCGCGCGCCGTCCGGGCAGATCGGCCGGCCGCGCCCCGCGGCCACCCTGGGCCCCCGCTCGCTGATCCTGGTCCCCGAACCGCGGACGCGGCGGCCCGGCGGGCGCCCGCCCGCACCGGCGGTGCCCGGCGCACCGCACACTCCGACGGCCCCCACGACAGGTGGCGACGCATGACGGCACAGGTGACGAAGACGACGGCGCCGCGGACGGCGCAAGCGCGGGCGCGGGCGGCGGAGACGGCGGGCGGGCCGGAGGACAGTCTCATGGAACTGCCCGAGGGCAGCCTCGCGGGACTGCCCGAGAGCAGCCTCAAGGAACTGCCGGAGGGCAGCCTCAAGGGATTGCCGGAGGGCAGTCTCAAGGAGCTGATCGAATCGACGCTGCTGATGCCCTTCCCGTTCCGGGCCAGCCCTCACGAGCAGCGGGCGGCGGCCGGTGTCGACACCTGGCTGCGGCGCTGGGGACTGACCGACGACCCGGAGGTGGCGGAGATGATCGTCCGTACCCGTCCGGCACAGCTGGCGTCCTACAACAGCCCCGGCATGGACGCCGAGCTGCTCCAGCTCGTGGCCGACCAGATCGCCTACCAGTTCGTCTTCGACGACCGCGCGGAGGAGGTGGGCCGCCCCGGACCGGGCCGGTTGCTGCCGATGGTGTGCGAGAGCGTCGCCATCCTGCGGGACGGCGAACCGCCGGTCACCCCGCTCGGAGCGGCCCTGGCCGACCTCCACCGGCGCGTCCGCGAGCGCTGCACGCCGGCGCAGGCGGCGCGCTGGGCCTGGCACAGCCGGGAGTACGTGCACGGGCTGCTGTACGAGGCGGTGGCGCAGAGCCATTCACTGCCACCGCGCATCGCGCTGTGCACCTCGATACGGGCGCTGATCGCCGGGGTCGAGCCGTTCTACCCGCTGTGTGAGGCCGCGCACCCCGAGGAGCTGACCCAGCGGGAGCTGAACCATCCGGTGATGCGGCGGCTGGCCCGGCTCTCGGCGGACGCGGCGGTGTGGATACCCGACCTGTTCTCCGCGGTGAAGGAGCACCGCGCGGGCGGCCTGATCAACCTGGCGCTCGCCTACCAGCGGACGCACGGCTGCTCCCTGTCCCGGGCGGTCACACTGGCGGTCCGGCGGATCAACACCACGATCATCGAGTACCAGCGGCTGCGCCGGGTGATCGAACCCGGGCTGAGCCCCGCCGGCCTGAGCTACGTCGACGGCATGGGCGGGTGGATCCGCGGCTGCTACTACTGGTCGCGCACGGTCCCCCGGTACGCGGACACCGCGGCGGCGCCCGTCGGGCCGTGACGGACGCCGGGCGGTGGACGCGGCCCGCGGGCGGCGGTGGTCCGGGCGTGGGCGAATCGGGCCACGTTACCCGCGCCGGGCGCGGCTCATACACCGACGCCGCCCTTTTCACCCGTACTCGTCGAACTCGTCTCAGAGTCCGGTCAGCGGCCGCCGGCCGCGCGTACGCTCGGCACCGTCCTCCGACGGCCGTCCACAGGAAGCAGTACGGCACATGGCGACTGGACTGCGGCAACCGCACGCCGAACAACGGCTGTTACTGGAGCGACAGCGCGAACTGAGCGCTGTCGACGCTGCGTTGGAGCGTCTCTGCGACCAGGAGGGCGAGGTACCGCGCGGCCGGCGCGGCGGGCTGATCACGTTCACCGGGCCGGCCGGGCTGGGCAAGACGACGCTGCTGTCGAAGGCGCGGGAGCGGGCCGCGGCCCGTGGCTGCACGGTCCTGTCCGGCCGGGGCGGCGAGAACGAGCAGGAGCTGGCGTTCCGGGTGATGCGCCAGCTCCTCCAGCCGCCGCTGGCGGCACTCGACGACGGCGAACGCCGGTCGTTCCTGGGCAGCTGGTACGAGATCGTCGCCACCGCCCTCGGTCTGGAGGCGACCGGAGCGGCCCGCGCCCCCGACCCGACGGGGGTGCGGGACGGGCTGGACTGGGTGATGACCCAGCTCACCGTGCGCAACGCGCCGGTCGTGATGCTCCTGGACGACGCACACTGGGCCGACACCGAGACGCTCGGGTGGCTGGCGTCGTTCGCGCCCCGGGCCGAGGACCTCCCGCTGCTGATCGTCACCGCCTACCGGCCCGACGAACTGCCGCCCGAGGCCGACGCGTTCCGCGCCCTGGTGGAGCGACAGGGGGAACGCCCGCACAGTCTGTCGCCGCTCACGCTGGAGGCCGTGACACGCATCGTGCGGAGCATCGTGGGCGAGTCCGCCGAGGACACGTTCTGCGCCGAGTGCTGGGCCGCCACCGGCGGCAGCCCCTTCGAGGCCGTCGAGCTGGCCATGCGGCTCCGCGAGACGGGGGTGCAGGGCACCCGGTGCGATCTGGGCGCGATGCGCAACCTCGCCTCCGCCGTCAAAGGCCCGGGGCTGCTCGACCGGCTCCGGCGGCTCGGCGGCGCCACCGTCCGCTTCGCGTGGGCCGTGGCCGTCCTGGGCTCCCCGGCACCGCCGGAGCTGGCCGCGGCCCTGGCGGTGGTCGGCACCGAGGAGAGCGCCGCGGCGGCCGAGCGGCTGCGCGCCGCCCGCATCCTCGCCCCGGGCACGTCGCCCGGCGGGGGCCTGGAGTTCGTCCATCCGCTGATCGCGACGGCCGTCTACCGGGACATCCCGGCCGGACTGCGGGTCGGCATGCACAACACCGCGGCGGAGGCCGTGCGCGCCGCCGGGCTCGGTCCCACCGCCGCCGCACGCCACCTGCTCGAGGTGCCCTGCGAGGGCAGGCCCGCGGCGGTCGCCTGGCTGCGGGAGGCGGCCGGGGAGTATCTGCGCGCCGGGGCGCCCGAGGCCGCCCGGCGGGTCCTGGGCCGCGCGTTGCTGGAGCCGCCCGCGCCGGAGGACCGGGCCGCCATCCTCCACGAACTGGCCCGCGCCACCTTCCTGATCGACCCGGCGGCCACCATCAGCCACCTCCGGGAGGCGCTGGCGGAGCCGGACGTCGAGCCCTGTCTGCGCGCCTCGCTGGTCTACCGGCTGGCCCAGGCGCTGGCCCACACCGACCACATCGCGGAGGCCGCGGCGGTGGCCGGGGAGGAGGCCCGGCGGGCCGGCAACGCCCGGATCAGGCTGCGGATGCAGGCCGACCACTTCGTGTGGAGCTGCTTCCGCTCCGACGAGCCGGACTCCCCCGCCCGCTCCCGCACCCTGGCCCGGCTCGCCGACCGGATGCCGGGCCGCGGCCTGGAGGAGCGCTACATCCTGGGGCTGCGGGCCTGGGACGCCGTACTGCGCGGCGAACCGCGCGACGTGTCCCTCTCCTTCGCGGAGGAGGCGCTGCGCGGGGGCCTGAGCTGGACCGGTGAGAACCAGGGCTTCGAGGTGCCCGTCTCCGTCGCCCTGGTGTTCATGTACGGCGACCAGCCGGGGCGCGCGGAGGAGCTGTTCCGGCTGGGGCTCGCCGAGTGCGAGCGCAAGGGCTGGCGCGGCTCGCACCTGGCACTGGGCCACGCCCTGTTCGGCTACATCCGCTACCGGCGCGGCTGCCTGGCGGAGGCGGAGGAACTGGTCCGCGAGGGGCTGCGGATCGCCGACCGGGTGGACGGCGCGGTGCCCGCCCAGGCGTTCGCCGTCGGCATCCTCGTCCAGACTCTGCTCGCCCGGGGCCGCACCACGGAGGCGCGCCGGCTCGCCGACTCCCACCACTACGGCGTGACCGTCCCGAATGCCGTCATCTATCCCGATCCGCGCACGGTCCACTCGGAGCTGCTGCTCGCCGAGGGCCGGAGCGAGGAGGCGGCCCGCGTCCTCGCCCGGGTCGGCGAGCGGCTGGACGAGCGCGCCTGGCGCAACCCCGCCTGGTGCCCCTGGCAGCTGCACCTGGCGCGCGCCGTGGCGCCGTCCGACCCGGCACGGGCGGTCGGCCTCGCCCGGGACGCGGTGGGCCGGGCCCGGGAGTTCGGGGCCGCGTCGGTCACCGGGCAGGCCCTGCGCGTCGAGGCGGAGGTGTCCGACGGGACGGCGGCGCTCGGCCTGTACGCGGAGGCCGTGGCCCTGCTGGAGGCGTCGCCCGCCTCCTACGAGCTGGCCGGTGCCCTGGTGGACCACGGCGCGGCCCTGTCCCGCAACGGGCGGGTGCAGGAGGCCGCCGACCGGCTCTACCAGGGGCTGGAGCGGGCCGTGCACTGCGGCGCGGAGGGGCTGGCCGCCCGAGCCAGGACGGAGCTGTCGGCGGCCGGCCTCAGGCCGCTGCCGCTGCGCTACGCGGAGGCGGACACGCTCACGCCGCGGGAGCGCAAGGCCGCGGAGATGACGGTCACCGGCATCCCGCCGGCGGTCGTGGCCAAGGAACTCCGCCTGACCGAACAGGGTGTCCGCCTGGAGCTGGCCTCCGTGTACCGCAAGTTGGGCACGGACCCGAACGGCCTCCCCCGGGCTCTGAAGAACGCACCTTAGGCGAACATCTCCCCCGGCGCAGCGACCACAAAGACCACAACCTCCGTTGCTGACGCAAGGGGGACAGCCGGTCGCCCCACGGGCACCATGTGGCGCACGTCACGCCCCGTTACCGGGACCCGTGCCGGAACGCTGGACGACACGACGACAGGTGGTGGCACCCGTGCGCCTGCACACCCCCCTCGCCCTGCTGGGGGCAGCCGTACTCGTGCTCATGGGTCCTCCGCTGCTGGACACCGGCGGCGGAGGCGACAGCGGCACACAGATCCCGGGACTGCGCCTCATGGTCCCCAACACCCCCGGCGGCGGCTACGACATCACGGCCCGCACGGCCGCGAAGAACGCCGAGGACGCCGGGCTCACCCACGGTATCGAGGTGTTCAACCTCCCCGGCGCCGGCGGCACGGTGGGCCTCAGCCGGCTGGTGGGCGAGCACGGCAACGGCAAGCTCGCCATGTCCATGGGCCTCGGTGTCGTCGGCGCCGTCCGCTCCAACGACACGCCGACGACGCTGGCCGACACCACGCCGATCGCCCGTCTCACCGAGGAGCAGGACGTCGTGGTGGTCGCGAAGGACTCCCCGTACCGCACGATCGAGGAGCTGGTCGGCGCGTGGAGGAAGAGTCCGGGGAAGCTGCCGGTGGGCGGTGGTTCGTCGCCCGGCGGGCCGGACCACCTCGCGCCGATGCTGATGGCGCGGGCCGCGGGGATCGCGCCGAAGGCGGTCAACTACGTCCCGTTCGACGGCGGCGGCGAGCTGCTCGCCTCGATCCTCGGCTCCAAGGTGGCCTTCGGTGTGTCGGGCGTCGGCGAGTACCTCGACCAGATCAGGGCGGGTGAGCTGCGGCTGCTCGCGGTGACCGGCCCCGAGCGCGTCGAGGGGCTGGACGCGCCCACGCTGAAGGAGTCCGGGTACGACGTCGACTTCACCAACTGGCGCGGCATCGTCGCCCCGCCCGGTCTGTCGGAGACCGAGCGGGAGAAGCTCACGCGGCTCGTCGAGGAGCTGCACGACTCGCCCGAGTGGCGGAAGTCGATGGAGACCAACGGCTGGGACGACGCCTTCCTCACCGGCGAGGAGTTCGGTGACTTCCTGGACGCGCAGGACCAGCGCGTGGTGTCGGTACTGAAGGAGCTGGGACTGTGACGACGACGGAACCCACCGAGGAGGTCCGGGGCCGCTCCTGGCTGCGCGACCACTCCGAACTCGGCGTCTGCGCGCTGCTGCTGGCGCTCGGTGTGCTGGTGCTCACCGACGCGCTGACCATGGACGTCGACATCACCCAGCGCGGCCCGGTCGGACCGCGGACCGTGCCGGTCGTGGTCGGCGCCGGGCTGCTGCTGGTCGCCGCGCTGCTCGCGGTGGACGTACTGCGCGGCGGCCGGGGCGAGGCCGAGGGCGGCGAGGACGTCGACCCGTCCCAACCCGCCGACTGGCGTACGGTCCTGCTGCTCACCGGGGTCTTCCTGGGCGCGGCGGTCCTGATCGAGCCGCTCGGTTTCCCGGTCGCCGGCGCGCTGCTGTTCTGGGGCGCGGCCTTCGCGCTGGGCAGTCGCCGCTTCGACCGTGACCCGCTGATCGCCGCCGTGCTCTCGGTGGCCACCTACGCCGTCTTCGACAAGCTGCTCGGTGTCCCGCTCCCCGGCGGCCCGCTGATGGGAGTGGTCTGACATGGACGCCTTCTCCTCCCTGCTGGACGGCTTCGGTACGGCGCTCACCCCGGTCAATCTCCTGTGGGCGGCCCTCGGGGTGCTGCTGGGCACGGCGATCGGCGTGCTGCCCGGCATCGGCCCGGCGATGGCGGTGGCGCTGCTGCTGCCGGTGACGTACGGCCTGGACCCGGTCGCCGCGTTCATCATGTTCGCGGGCATCTACTACGGCGCGATGTTCGGCGGCTCCACCACCTCGATCCTGCTGAACACGCCCGGTGAGAGCGCCGCCGTCGTCGCGGCGATGGAGGGCAACCCGATGGCCAAGGCGGGGCGCGGCGCGCAGGCGCTGGCGGCGGCCGCCGTGGGCCATTTCGCGGGCGGCATGATCGGCACGCTCCTGCTGGTGGCGCTGGCGCCGACGGTGGCGGACCTGGCGGTGGACATCGGCGCGCCGGACTACTTCGCCATCATGGTGCTGGCGTTCATCGCCGTGACCTCGGTCCTGGGTTCCTCACGGGTGCGGGGTCTCGCCTCCCTGCTGATCGGCCTGACGATCGGGCTGGTGGGGCTGGACCAGATGACCGGGCAGCAGCGGCTGACGTTCGGTTCGCTGCAACTCGCCGACGGGGTCGACGTGGTGATCGTCGCGGTGGGGCTGTTCGCGATCGGCGAGGCGCTGTGGGTGGCGGCCCATCTGCGGCGCGGCGCGGCCGAGCCGATCCCGGTGGGCCGGCCCTGGCTCGGCCGGGCGGATGTGCGGCGTACCTGGAAGTCGTGGCTGCGCGGCCCGTTCATCGGTTTCCCGTTCGGGGCGATCCCGGCGGGCGGCGCGGAGATCCCGACGTTCCTCTCGTACGTGACGGAGAAGCGGCTGTCGAAGCACAAGGACGAGTGGGGCAGGGGTGCGATCGAGGGCGTCGCGGGCCCTGAGTCGGCGGCGTCCGCGTCGGCCGCGGGAACGCTGGTGTCGATGCTGACGCTGGGGCTGCCGACGACGGCGGTGGCGGCGGTGATGCTGGCCGCGTTCCAGCAGTACGGCATCCAGCCCGGTCCGCTGCTCTTCGAGCGCGAACCCGAGCTGGTGTGGGGCCTGATCGCCTCGCTGTTCGTCGGCATGGTGCTGCTGCTGGCGCTGAACCTGCCGCTGGCGCCGCTGTGGGCGCGGCTGCTGCGCATTCCGCGGCCGTACCTGTACGCGGGGATCATGTTCTTCGCGGCGGTCGGCGCGTACGCGGTGGGCGGCGAGGTCGTCGACCTGGTGATCCTGCTGCTCATCGGGCTGGTCGGGTTCGGGATGCGGCGCTACGGGCTGCCGGTGCTGCCCGCCGTGATCGGCGTCATCCTCGGCCCGGCCGCCGAGCAGCAGCTGCGGCGGGCACTGCAGATCAGCGACGGCAGTGTGACGGGGCTGGTGAACACGCCGTTCTCGGTGACGGTGTACGCGGTGATCGTGCTGCTGCTGGCGTGGCCGCTGCTGCGGCGGGCGGCCGGGCGGGTCAGGGGCGGTCGAGCGGCGGGGTGACGGGCGTCCGGTGACCGGGGGTGGCCGGCGGCCGGTGGGTGGCTCGCTCACCGGTCACCGGTCACCCGGGGGTCCGGCACGGCTGTCACGGCCGGGCGGCGCGTCCGATGTCCCCGGCGACCCGCGCGTCGGCGAGGTAGAGCTTGATGTCGTGCGCCCGGTCGTCGCGGTGGGTGCAGAGCACGTCGCGCACCCGCTTCCAGGTGTCGCCGAGCGGGCAGCCGACGGCGACGGCGTCCGCCGCGGACCACGCGTTGGTCCAGGCCCCGACCTTGTCGGGCCGGACCGCGCCGCGCACCAGCAGCCGCCGGTAGACCGCGTCCAGTCCGAGCGGGCTCCCGGCGGTCACCAGGAGCGGCACCGACACCTGCCGGGGCAGCCGGGTGATCAGGTCGAGCGCCACGACGGTGCCGAGGCTGTGGGTGACGTAGACGCACGCGCCGTCGTCCGGCACCTGGTCGAGGACCACGTCGAGGACGGCATCCCGTACGGACTTGTCGCCGAGGTAGGCCGAGACGTCGTGGAAGACCGCCGCGATGACGGCGTCGTCGAGTCCGCTGTGCGCCGCGAGCCAGGACAGCGGCCGTTGCAGGGTGGCGATCAGCCCGCCCGGCAGGCTCAGTTCGGCCGCGGCGGCGCGTTCCGTCGCGGGCCGGCGCATCGAGGCGGGCATGCCGGTGGTGTCGGCGGCCTCGTCGATGAGCGCGGCGTACACGGCGCGGGCGCCGGGGTCGGCGGGGGCGTAGACCTCGGCGGTGGTCGTCGCCGTGCCGGGGGCGGCGCGTTCGCCGGTGGCCGCGGCCGTGGTCCGTTCGGCGGTGGCCGTGGCGGCGGCCAGGGTGTCGCCGTAGAAGGGGAACCAGACGTCGGCGGCGGGCAGGGCGGGGCGGCCGGCCGCCGTCAGGCCGGTGGCCAGGCCCCGGCACCAGCCGGCCCGCAGCTCGGCGGGGTCGTGTCCCTGCTGGCCGCGGCCGTGCAGGAAGACCACCCGGGGGCCGGGCCCGGTCCGGCCGGTGAGCCCGC
>NZ_JAVRHI010000183.1:0-4346 GCF_034105845.1 Streptomyces sp. CRN 30
CGTACGCCCGGCTCGCCCGCGGCTGCCGTCCGCGCGGCTGCCGGGCACCGGCCCGGCGCGTGCACGGGCGCCGCGTGCGCTACGTCATCGGTGACGAGCCGGGCCAGGTGAACGGCATGCGATGGCCCGGGCACCCGCGCACGAGCGCCCTCCGGGTGGGCTGAGCCGGCGAGAGCCGCCGCGCACCCGCGCGCGCGTGTGCCACCGTCATCCCCCGTCCGACCTTTGACCGGGGCGCACCGCCCCTGTGAGGCAACCGCATGTCCAGCGAGTTCTTCGTTCCCGACCCCGAGGGTCAGGTCCCCAGCGCCGCGGGGTACTTCGGCGCGTACGGCGGCAAGTTCATCCCGGAGGCCCTCGTGGCCGCCGTGGACGAGGTCGCCGTGGAGTACGACAAGGCCAAGGCCGACCCGGAGTTCGCCCGCGAGCTCGACGACCTGCTCGTCCACTACACGGGACGGCCCAGCGCGCTCACCGAGGTGACCCGGTTCGCCGAGCACGCCGGTGGCGCCCGCGTGTTCCTCAAGCGCGAGGACCTCAACCACACCGGCAGCCACAAGATCAACAACGTGCTGGGGCAGGCCCTGCTGACCAAGCGCATGGGCAAGACCCGCGTCATCGCGGAGACCGGCGCCGGCCAGCACGGCGTCGCGACCGCCACCGCGTGCGCGCTCTTCGGCCTCGACTGCACCATCTACATGGGCGAGATCGACACGCAGCGCCAGGCCCTCAACGTGGCCCGCATGCGCATGCTCGGCGCCGAGGTCATCGCCGTGAAGTCCGGCAGCCGCACCCTGAAGGACGCCATCAACGAGGCGTTCCGCGACTGGGTCGCCAACGTCGACCGCACCCACTACCTCTTCGGCACCGTCGCGGGTCCCCACCCCTTCCCCGCCATGGTCCGCGACTTCCACCGCGTCATCGGCGTGGAGGCCCGCCGACAGCTCCTGGAGCGCGCCGGACGGCTGCCGGACGCCGCCGTCGCCTGCGTGGGCGGCGGCTCCAACGCGATCGGCCTCTTCCACGCGTTCATCCCCGACGCCTCCGTCCGCCTCATCGGCTGCGAGCCCGCCGGGCACGGCGTGGAGACCGGCGAGCACGCGGCCACCCTCACCGCGGGCGAGCCCGGCATCCTGCACGGCTCGCGGTCGTACGTCCTCCAGGACGACGAGGGCCAGATCACCGAGCCGTACTCCATCTCGGCCGGCCTGGACTACCCGGGCATCGGCCCCGAGCACGCCTACCTCAAGGACAGCGGCCGCGGTGAGTACCGCGCGGTCACCGACGACGCCGCGATGCAGGCGCTCCGGCTCCTCTCGCGCACCGAGGGCATCATCCCGGCCATCGAGAGCGCCCACGCGCTCGCCGGCGCCCTGGAGGTCGGCAGGGAGCTGGGCCCGGACGGCCTGATCGTCGTCAACCTGTCCGGCCGCGGCGACAAGGACATGGACACCGCGGCCCGGTACTTCGGGCTGTACGACACCGACGCCGCCGTCGCGGCGGACGAGGCCGGCGAGGGCGCCGAGATCGAGGGGGACGCCAAGTGAGCGGCAACGTACAGCTGTTGAACGACACCCTGGCCGCCGCGAAGGCCGAGGGCCGGTCCGCCCTCATCGCCTACCTCCCGGCCGGGTTCCCGACCGTCGACGGCGGCATCGAGGCGATCAAGGCCGTCTTCGACGGGGGCGCCGACGTCGTCGAGGTCGGCCTGCCGCACAGCGACCCCGTCCTCGACGGCCCCGTCATCCAGACCGCCGACGACATCGCCCTGCGCGGGGGCGTACGGATCGCCGACGTGATGCGCACGGTCCGCGAGGCCCACGAGGCCACCGGCAAGCCCGTCCTCGTCATGACGTACTGGAACCCCATCGACCGCTACGGCGTCGAGCGCTTCACCGCCGAGCTGGCCGAGGCGGGCGGCGCGGGCTGCATCCTGCCCGACCTGCCCGTGCAGGAGTCGGCGCTGTGGCGGGAGCACGCCCACAAGCACGGCCTCGCCACCGTCTTCGTCGTCGCGCCCAGCAGCCGGGACGCCCGGCTCGCCGAGATCACCGCGGCGGGCTCCGGCTTCGTCTACGCGGCCTCCCTGATGGGCGTCACCGGCACCCGCGAGTCCGTGGGCGAGCAGGCACAGGAACTGGTGCGGCGCACCCGCGCCACCACCGACCTGCCCGTCTGCGTCGGCCTCGGCGTCTCCACCCCGGCGCAGGCGGCCGAGGTCGCCGGCTTCGCCGACGGCGTGATCGTCGGGTCCGCGTTCGTGAAGCGGATGCTGGACGCCCCGGACGCGGGCGCCGGTCTCGCGGCCGTACGGACGCTGGCGGGCGAGCTCGCCGAGGGCGTGCGCGGGAGGGCATGACCCCCTCTCACACGAACGGGTGGACCTGGGACCGGAGAGGCGCGCTGCGCCTCCCCGGTTCGTTCTGCCGGATGTGAGCGAGAAGAAGCCTGAGGGAAAGCCCACCGCCCGTGAGCGGCTGGCGGCGCAGCGAGCGAAGCAGCGGACCGCGGACAAGCGCCGCCGCGGCCTGATCGTGGGCGCGACGGTGCTCGGCGTCCTGGGGCTGGCCGCGGTGGCCGGCGTCGTCGCGGCGAACGCCGGCCGGTCCGGGGGCGGCGCGTCCGGACCGGCCGCCGCGCCCTCGGGGGCCGGCGGCGAGGACGGCCTCGCGATCCCCGTCGGCAAGGAGGACGCCCGGGCCACCCTCACGGTGTGGGAGGACTTCCGCTGCCCGGCGTGCAGGTCCTTCGAGGACGCCTACCGCTCGACGATCCACGAGCTGACGGACTCCGGACAGCTCAAGGTCGAGTACCACCTGGTCACCATCATCGACGGGAACATGGGCGGCAGCGGCTCCCGCAAGGCGGCCAACGCCGCCGCGTGCGCCCAGGACGCCGGCCGGTTCGTGGAGTACCACGACGTGCTCTACCGCAACCAGCCCCCGGAGTCGGACGACGCCTTCGCCCGTGACAGCGAGCTCCTCGAACTGGCGGGCAAGGTCGACGGACTGGACACCGAGACCTTCCGCACGTGCGTGAAGGACGGCGCGCGCGAGGGCTGGGTCGCGAAGTCGGACGAGGCCTTCCAGAAGGGCGGCTTCTCCGGCACGCCGACGGTCCTCCTCGGCGGCACCAACATCTACGCGGACCGGTCGATGAGCCCGGCGAAGCTCAAGCAGATGGTGCAGGCGATGAACAAGGCCTGAGGACCGTGCGCCGGAGGGGCCGGGGCAGGCCGGGCGTGGCGTTATGGAGCCGTAGCCCACCGGGATTGCCGTGCTCCGGGCCCGGCAGGGTAGCGTCGTCCTTGCCATGGACCTTGTTGAGCTTGCCTCCATCCCGAGCCCGTCGAGCGGCGTGCTGTATCTGGGCCCCGTTCCGCTGCGCGGCTACGCGTTCTGCATCATCATCGGCGTCTTCGTGGCCGTCTGGCTCGGCGGCAAACGCTGGATCGCCCGCGGCGGCCGGCCCGGCACGGTGGCCGACATCGCGGTCTGGGCCGTGCCGTTCGGCCTCGTCGGCGGCCGCCTCTACCACGTGATCACGGACTACGAGCTGTACTTCGGCGAGGGCCGTGACTGGGTGGACGCGTTCAAGATCTGGGAGGGCGGCCTCGGCATCTGGGGCGCCATCGCCCTCGGCGCGGTCGGCGCGTGGATCGCCTGCCGCCGCCGCGGCATCCCGCTGCCCGCTTACGCCGACGCCGTCGCCCCCGGCATCGCCCTCGCCCAGGCGCTCGGCCGCTGGGGCAACTGGTTCAACCAGGAGCTGTACGGCCGGCCCACCGACCTGCCGTGGGCCGTGGAGATCACCTCCTCCTCCGGCGGCCGCGTCCCGGGCACGTACCACCCGACGTTCCTGTACGAGTCCCTGTGGTGCATCGGTGTCGCGCTGCTGGTCATCTGGGCGGACCGCCGCTTCAGGCTGGGCCACGGCCGAGCGTTCGCCCTGTACGTCGCCGCGTACTGCGCGGGCCGCTTCTGGATCGAGTACATGCGCGTCGACGACGCCCACCACATCCTCGGTCTGCGGCTGAACAACTGGACCGCGCTCTTCGTCTTCGTCCTCGCGGTGCTCTACATCGTCCTGTCGATGCGCAAGCGTCCCGGCCGCGAGGAGACCGTCGAGCCGGCTGCGAGCGCCTCCGGCGACGGTAACGGCGAAAAGGACGGCGAGTCCGCGGACCCGGAGGAGAAGACGGACCCGGAGCAGCCGAAGGCGGTCGACGAGAGCGGGGAGCCCGGGAAGCCCGGGGAGACCGTGACGACGGTGAAGCCGGAATCGGCCGAGAAGAGCTGAGGCGGCGAGCGATACGCCGGGGAAGGGCGCCGTGCCTCGTGCACGGC
>NZ_JAVRHI010000184.1:0-82229 GCF_034105845.1 Streptomyces sp. CRN 30
GCTCGGCATCCTCATCAAGGGCCCCGAGGTCCTGGAGTCCACCCGCCGCGTCGACACCGTCGTCCTGGACAAGACCGGCACCGTCACCACCGGCCGCATGACCCTGCTGGCCGTCCACACCGCCGACGGCGTCGACGAGGACGTACTGCTGCGCCGCGCGGGAGCCGTCGAACACGCCTCGGAGCACCCCGTGGGCCGGGCGATCGCGGCCGGTGCCGCCGAACGCCTGGGCGCCCTGCCCGCCGCCGAGGGGTTCCGGAACGTCCCCGGACGCGGCGTGCACGCGCGCGTGGAGGGCCATGACGTGACCGTGGGCCGTCTCTTCGACTCCGTACCGCCCGAGGTGGCGGCCGCCGCCCGCGAGGCCGAGGAGGACGGACGTACGGCCGTCCTGGCCGGCTGGGACGGCGTGGCGCGCGGCGTCCTCGCGGTGGCCGACACCGTCAAGGAGAGCAGCGCGGAGGCCGTGGCGGAGCTGCGGCGGCTGGGGCTGCGCCCCGTTCTGCTCACCGGCGACAACCGGGCCGTCGCCGAGTCGGTCGCGCGGGACGTCGGCATCGGCGAGGTGATCGCGGAGGTCCTGCCCGAGGACAAGGTCGCCGTGGTCGAGCGGCTGCGCGCCGAGGGGCGTACGGTCGCCATGATCGGGGACGGGGTCAACGACGCCGCCGCGCTCGCCACCGCCGACCTCGGACTCGCGATGGGCACCGGGACGGACGCGGCGATCGAGGCGAGCGATCTGACGCTGGTCCGCGGTGACCTGCGGGTCGCGGCGGACGCCATCCGGCTCTCCCGCCGCACCCTCGCCACGATCAAGGGAAATCTGGTCTGGGCGTTCGGCTACAACGTGGCGGCGCTGCCGCTGGCCGCCGCCGGGCTGCTCAATCCGATGATCGCGGGCGCGGCGATGGCGTTCTCCTCGGTGTTCGTCGTGACCAACAGCCTTCGGCTGCGCAGATTTCGCTGAGGTCACATTTCGGCGAGGACGGGCTTCATCGCGGCCGAAACTGCCATTGCCTCTGGAGTCCGGCACGTCCCTCCCATAAACTCTTCACAAGGATCGCGCATCTTCCTTACGCTGGTTTCCGTTCGGGTCGAATCGCCCTCTTGCTCATCTACCGGACATGTGCAGGAGACGCGGATCACAGTGATCCGAACGTAACCATCGAAGGGGTTCGAAGGTCTAAATTGACACTGTCAGGGAGCGTCTTGGGGGGCGTGAACTGACAGCCGGGGATGTCTTGGGGGACGTCTCCGGGGATGCGTTGCCGGGGCACGTACACCGGGAAGCTTTGAGCGGCCCTCCCGGAGGTGCGCTGTCCCGGCAGACCGCAGCAGTACGCAGTACGACACAGCAGTACGAGCAGTACGCAGTGACAACGGCAGTTGTGCAACAACAGCGATTCAGGCGCTGGTTTCCACAGACGCCCGGCCGGATCCCGTGGGGGGAATCCGCACCGGGACACGGGAAGGCGCCCTGGTCGTCGGCCCGTGGGGGGACCGGCGCTGGGGCGCCTTCCGCTTGCCCGGCACACGGGCACCCGGCCGTACAGCCCTACGGCCCTACGGCCCTACGGCCCTACGGACGACGTACAGCCCTACGGCCATACGCAGAAGTCCCGCACCGCGCGGGGCGGTACGGGACTCACGGGGCGGGGCAGCGGCTCAGCGCGCCTCGACCGGGACGAAGTCACGCTCGACGACGCCCGTGTAGATCTGGCGCGGGCGGCCGATGCGCGAACCCGGCTCCTTGATCATCTCGTGCCACTGGGCGATCCAGCCCGGCAGCCGGCCGAGGGCGAACAGGACCGTGAACATCTCGGTCGGGAAGCCCATGGCCCGGTAGATCAGACCGGTGTAGAAGTCGACGTTCGGGTAGAGGCTGCGCGAGACGAAGTAGTCGTCGGAGAGCGCGTGCTCCTCCAGCTTCAGGGCGATGTCCAGCAGCTCGTCGGACTTGCCCAGGGCGGAGAGCACGTCGTGCGCGGCGGCCTTGATGATCTTGGCGCGCGGGTCGAAGTTCTTGTAGACCCGGTGGCCGAAGCCCATCAGGCGGACGCCGTCCTCCTTGTTCTTCACCTTGCGGATGAAGGTGTCGACGTCGCCGCCGGAGTCGCGGATGCCCTCCAGCATCTCCAGCACCGACTGGTTGGCGCCACCGTGCAGCGGGCCCCACAGCGCGTTGATGCCGGCGGAGATCGACGCGAACATGTTGGCCTGCGACGAGCCGACGAGGCGGACCGTCGAGGTCGAACAGTTCTGCTCGTGGTCCGCGTGCAGGATCAGCAGCTTGTCCAGGGCGGCGACGACCGTCGGGTCCAGCTCGTACTCCTGGGCCGGGACGGAGAACGTCATGCGCAGGAAGTTCTCGACGTAGCCGAGGTCGTTGCGCGGGTAGACGAACGGGTGGCCGACCGACTTCTTGTACGCGTACGCCGCGATCGTCGGAAGCTTGGCGAGCAGCCGGATCGTGGAGAGGTTGCGCTGCTGCTCGTCGAAGGGGTTGTGGCTGTCCTGGTAGAACGTGGACAGCGCGGAGACCACCGACGACAGCATGGCCATCGGGTGGGCGTCGCGCGGGAAGCCGCGGTAGAAGTTCTTGACGTCCTCGTGCAGCAGGGTGTGCTGGGTGATCTCGTCCTTGAACGACGACAGCTCGTCGACCGTCGGCAGCTCGCCGTTGATCAGCAGGTAGGCCACCTCCAGGAAGGTGGAGCGCTCGGCCAGCTGCTCGATCGGGTAGCCGCGGTACCGGAGGATGCCCGCCTCGCCGTCGAGGTACGTGATGGCGGATTTATAGGCGGCGGTGTTCCCGTAGCCGCTGTCCAGGGTGACCAGACCGGTCTGGGCGCGGAGCTTCCCGATGTCGAAGCCCTTGTCGCCGACGGTGCTGTCGATCACCGGGTAGGTGTACTCGCCATCGCCGTACCGCAGTACTACCGAGTTGTTGGTGTGCTCGCTCACGTCATCCCTCACCGACGTAGTGCCTCATCTTCGAGGTGCCCTGACTGTCTCTACCATCCCCCACTTGGCTCAGGAGAGTGCACTCGGGGTCGACCATCGGGCCCATTGGCGGCACTGAGTGCCGCCAACTTGCTCATCCTGCCCCCTCGGTCCCCCTTCGGGAAGTGGTCTGTGACCTTCACGACTCATTTGATCGATCATTTGTTACGTGACCGAAGCTCTTACGGAGCCGGAGGCCGTACACCGGAGGTCATACGAGGAGCCTGTGGTCCAGTGCCGTGCACCGGCGCCCGGCGGAGACCGTGCGCACGGCCTGTCCGATCGCCCTGCGCGAGCCGACGAGGACGACGAGCCTCTTCGCCCGGGTGACCGCCGTGTAGAGCAGGTTTCGCTGGAGCATCATCCAGGCGCCGGTGGTGACGGGGATGACGACCGCCGGGTACTCGCTGCCCTGGGAGCGGTGGATGGTCACGGCGTAGGCGTGGGCGAGTTCGTCCAGTTCGTCGAATTCGTACGGGACCTCCTCGTCCTCGTCGGTCAGGACCGTGAGGCGCTGCTCCACCGGGTCGAGCGCGGTGACGACGCCGACGGTGCCGTTGAAGACGCCGTTCTCGCCCTTCTCGTAGTTGTTGCGGATCTGGGTGACCTTGTCGCCGACGCGGAAGACCCGGCCGCCGAAGCGCTTCTCCGGGACGTCGGGGCGACCGGGGGTGACGGCCTGCTGGAGCAGTCCGTTGAGCGTGCCCGCGCCGGCCGGTCCCCGGTGCATGGGGGCGAGTACCTGTACGTCGCGGCGCGGGTCGAGGCCGAAGCGGGCGGGGAGGCGGCGGGCCGCGACGTCGACCGTGAGCCGTCCCGCCTCCTCCGTGTCGTCCTCGACGAAGAGGAAGAAGTCCTTCATCCCGTCGGTCAGCGGGTGCTGTCCGCTGTTGATCCGGTGGGCGTTGGTGACGACGCCGGACTGCTGGGCCTGCCGGAAGACGCGGGTGAGGCGGACGGCCGGTACGGGGCCGCCGTCGGCCAGCAGGTCCCGGAGCACCTCGCCGGCCCCGACGGACGGGAGCTGGTCGACGTCTCCGACGAAGAGGAGGTGGGCGCCCGGAGGCACCGCCTTGACCAGCTTGTTGGCGAGGAGCAGGTCCAGCATGGACGCCTCGTCGACGACGACCAGGTCGGCGTCGAGCGGGCGGTCCCGGTCGTACGCCGCGTCGCCGCCGGGCTTCAGCTCCAGCAGCCGGTGGACGGTGGACGCCTCGGCGCCGGTCAGCTCGGCGAGGCGCTTGGCGGCCCGCCCGGTCGGCGCCGCGAGCACGACCTTGGCCTTCTTCGCACGGGCCAGCTCCACGACCGACCGTACGGTGAACGACTTGCCGCAGCCGGGGCCGCCGGTGAGGACGGCGACCTTCTCGGTGAGGGCGAGCCGCACGGCCTGTTCCTGCTCGGGCGCGAGGTCGGTGCCGGTACGGCGCTTCAGCCAGCCGAGCGCCTTGTCCCAGGCGACGTCGCGGAAGGAGGGCATCCGGTCCTCGTCGGCCCGCAGCAGACGGCGCAACTGCCCTGCCAGGGACAGCTCGGCGCGGTGGAAGGGGACGAGGTAGACGGCGGTGACGGGGTCGCCGCCGGCGGGGTCGGGCACCTTCTCCCGTACGACGCCGGGGTCCTCGCCGTCCGCCGGTTCCGCCGCGAGTTCGGCGAGGCACTCGATGACGAGGCCGGTGTCGACCTGGAGGAGTTTCACCGCGTCCGCGATGAGCTTCTCCTCGGGGAGGTAGCAGTGGCCCTGGTCGGTGGCCTGGCTGAGGGCGTACTGGAGTCCGGCCTTCACCCGGTCCGGGCTGTCGTGCGGGATGCCGACGGACTGGGCGATCTTGTCGGCGGTGAGGAAGCCGATGCCCCAGACGTCGGAGGCGAGCCGGTAGGGCTGGTTCTTGACGACGGAGATCGAGGCGTCGCCGTACTTCTTGTAGATCCGGACGGCGATGGACGTGGAGACCTCCACCGACTGGAGGAAGAGCATGACCTCCTTGATCGCCTTCTGTTCCTCCCAGGCGTCGGCGATCTTCTTCGTCCGTTTCGGCCCGAGCCCCGGAACCTCGATGAGCCGCCGCGGCTCCTCCTCGATGATCTGGAGGGTCTCCACTCCGAAGTGCTGGGTGATCCGGTCGGCGAAGACCGGGCCGATGCCCTTGACCAGGCCGGAGCCGAGGTAGCGCCGGATGCCCTGGACGGTGGCGGGCAGGAGCGTCGTGTAGTTCTCGACGTGGAACTGCTTGCCGTACTGCGGGTGCGAGCCCCAGCGGCCCTCCATCCGCAGGGACTCCCCCGCCTGCGCGCCGAGCAGCGCACCGACGACCGTGAGGAGGTCACCGGCACCGCGGCCCGTGTCGACGCGGGCGACCGTGTAGCCGTTCTCCTCGTTGGCGTACGTGATGCGCTCCAGGACGCCTTCGAGGACGGCGAGTCGCCGTTCACCGGGGGGCGCGGCGGGATGGTTGGGCATGATCCGACGGTACCGGTGGGGTGTGACACGGGGCGGTCCGCCTGCCGTCACCCACAGAGGCGCTTTCTTCCTCCCGTTGATGACTTACCGCATTCACTGTGCAACCGTGAGCAACAGGTCATCTACGGCCGGATGTACCCCAACGCCGCATCCCTGGAGGAATCGTGGCACGTTTCCGCACGCGTTCGGCCCTGTTCGGCATGGCCGCGGTCCTCGTCGCCGGTGCTGTCGTCCCCGCGCAGGTCGCCGGGGCGCGGCCCGCCGCCGCGGCCGACCGTCAGTGGGCCGCCCTGGGTGACTCCTACACCGCCGGGGTCGTCAAGGCCGCGGGCGAGGTCTTCGAGTATCCGCGCGACGGCTGCGAGCGCACCGACCGGTCCTACCCCCAGGTCATCGACCGCGACCTCGGCTCGCTGCTTGACCTGACCAACGTCAGCTGCGGTGGCGCCACCGTAGAGAACGTCACCGACGTCCCCCAGGAGCCGACCGGCCGCAATTCGCCGCCCTTCCAGACGGACCCGGAGTACCCCTTCCCCCCGGTGCCGCCCCAGTCCGCGGCGGTCGGCCCGGACACGGACGTGATCACCGTCGGCGTCGGCGGGAACACCGCCGGCTTCGGCCAGATGCTCTCCGAATGCCCCCCGCTGGGCCTGCTCACCCTCGGCCTGGGCACGCCCTGCAAGGCGGCCCTGGCAGCTAACCTCCCGGCCCAGTTGGAGAAGACGCGCCAGGACTACGACCAGATGCTGACCGTGCTCCGGGAGCGCGCCCCCGGTGCGAAGATCCTGGCCGTCGGCTACCCCACGGTCGTCCCCGAGGACGTGTCCAAGTGCCGCTACGGCGACCCGACGCAGTTCGGCACGATCACCCGTGGCGACCTGGACTGGCTGCGCCGGAACCTCCTCGATCCCCTTAACGAGATCATCGAGACCTCGGCCGCGGCGCACGGGGCCGCCGGGTACGTCGACCTCGCCGACTCCTCCCGAGATCACAGCGTCTGCGACGCCGACAAGTGGGTGGAGGGCTTCGTCACACGCTCCGGCCGGCAGACCAACGTGCACCCCAATGTCCTCGGCCACCGCAACGCCGCCGATCACGTCGAGGCGGCGATCCTGAACGCGCTCACCTGAGACGCCGCTGCCGCACGGCGGTTGTTACGAAGATGTCGATCTTCGAGCGCCACCGTGCGGGCCCGTCGCACGTCTTCTCGGACGTCACGTCCGCAGTCCGAGAACGGTGTCCCTGAATGAGAGCCACGCGTCCCGCCCTCTTCGACAGCCTGCCTGCCCGCCCGATAGCCGCGGTCCTCGCCGCCTGTGGCGTCCTCGCCGGCGTCTACGTCGGACAGGGCGGCCTCGACACGGTCGTCGGCTGCGGGATCGCGCAGGACGCGTACGCCTCGCAGACCGCGTCGGACTGGGTGGCCAACGCGGACCATGTCGTCGTCGCGACGCCCACCTCGGAGAAGGAGGTCAACCGGGAGGACCTCACGGAGGGCACGGTCCAGTACACCGCCGACCGTCAGGTGTCCTTCCGCACGGACAAGGTCGTGTGGTCGGCCGGATCGCCGCGCCGGGCGATGGGCGACGGCTTCGACATGACGGCCCCCGGCTGGCGGGTCTACAAGAGCGGCACGCGCGTGAAGCGGACGGCGGCGGCAGCGCCCCGTCTGGAGCCGGACCACACGTACGTCCTCGCTCTGCGGTGGGTGGACGACGCGTGGGTCGTCCTCGGCGAGGGCGCGGCGGTCCCCTTCGACGACGGGGTCGCCGGGCAGGGCGAGTGGTGCGGGCGGGTTCTGTCCAAGGACGACGTCCGGTTGGGAGAACGGTTCTCCCGCAAGGACGACAACAGACTGGAGAAGGCGGTCTGGGGCCAGGGCGAGGAGGCGATCAGCGAGGCGCTGCGGTCGGTGAAGAAGTCCTGAGCGCCGTCAGGAACGGGGCGAAGGCGGCGTTCCCGAAGGTGAGGGTGGCCCTGGTCGGGGCCTTGGAATCGCGGACGCCTGTCTGGAAGATGCCGACAGCGACCTCTACGCAGTCGTTGCCGTCGTCCGGGCCCGAGTAAGACGACTTACGCCAGTTGTCCATGGGTGCCTCACAGCTCGCTCGCCAGCTGACTGATGAAATCGCGCGACCGTTTCGGGTCGAGTGACGCTGCTTCCACTCTACGGAAACGCGCTCGAAACGCACGGAGTTGCGCCTCGGCATCGATGAAGGCCGAGCCATGCGGCACATCGCGGACCACTGTGTCCAGCTTGGCCACGGGGCCGCCCGCATATCTCATCGTGCTGGCGGCCTCGGCGAAGCCGTCCAAGTCGAAAGGGATGACGCGCACGGTCACACGGTCCGTCTCGGATAGGTGCACCAGTTTTGCCAGTTGCGTCTGGGTGACAGCACGGTCACCCACTCTGATTCGCAGTGCCGACTCGTGGATCACCAGCTCGTACGGCATCGTGAACTGCTGGCGTCGCATGCGGTGGTTGACACGCATCTCAAGCTCGTCAGGCGCCAGTCGCGGTACCCGGGCCGAGAAGACCGCGCGGGCGTAGTCCTCCGTCTGGAGAAGCCCGGGTACATACAGGATCGCCACCTCCCGCAGGAACGTGGCGTGGTGGTCCAGCTCGGCCAGGTCCAGGAACGACGTGGGCAGCAAGCCCCGGTATTCCTCCCACCACCCGCGTGTCCGGTCCGTGGCCATCGCGACGAGGGCGTCGATGAACTCCTCGTCCACACAGGCGTAGTGCGACGCCAGACGGCGCAGCCGCTTCTCGCTCACGCCCGCGAGCGCCGACTCGATGTGGGTGATCTGGGCCGGGCTCACGCCCAGCAGTGCCGCCGCCTGGCGTGAGGTGAGGTCTGCCGCCTCGCGGAGCCGCCGCAACTCCGTGGCCAAGCGCATCTGCCGTGCTGTTGGTTCGCGCCTCAAAGCTTCGATCGCTCCCTGCATCAACGCGCCCGCGAGCGCGACTCGTTCGGGGTCAGATTACGCGACCGGCTTGCGGCATCTCTAGATTTAGATTTACCGTCGGTGACGTAACGCACACAGTGCGTCCCTCTCCCCCTCACCCGACGGAGTCGATGCCGCATGTCCGGAAACGAACCCTGGGAATACTCCCTCTACATCCCCAACGACCTCCGTGCCGTCACCGTCAGCCGACGCACCCTCCGGCTCATCCTCACGATGCACGGGCTCATCCGGCTCGTCGACGTGGCCGAGCTGCTCGCCGCCGAGCTGGTGTCCAACGCCGTGCGGCACACCAAGGGGCCGGCCGCCCTGCGGGTGCGGTGGGCCCCGCCCGGGACGCTGCGGATCGGAGCGTGGGACACCGATCCCGAGCCTCCCGAGTCGCCCCCGGCACTCCCCGCCCCGGACGACTCCGAGGACGGGCGCGGACTCACCCTCGTACGGGCCTGTTCCGATCTCTGGGGGTGGCATCCGCTGGCCGCCGACGGCAACCGGGGCAAGTACGTCTGGTGCGAGCTGGGAAGTCACGATTCGGTCTCGGCCACCCTCACCCCCTTGCCAGCCGCTCATGTAATCGATTCCAATCCCTCTCTGTAATCGATTCCACGAGGAGGTGGAACGGCGATGGCGAGCATCAAGGACGTCGCCGCCGAGGCGGGCGTCTCCGTCGCCACGGTGTCGCGCGTGCTCAACGGGCACCCGTCCGTCAGTGACGGTGCCCGGCAGCGTGTGCGGGACGCCGTCGCGGCGCTCGGCTACCGGCCCAACGCCGTCGCCCGGTCGCTGCGGACCGACCAGACCCGCACCCTCGGCCTGGTCATCAGCGACGTCATGAACCCGTACTTCACCGAGCTGGCCCGCTCCGTCGAGGAAGAGGCCCGCGCGCTCGGGTACAGCGTCATCATCGGCAACGCCGACGAGCGGCCCGATCTGCAGGACCACCATGTGACGACGCTGCTCGACCGGCGGATCGACGGGCTGCTGGTGTCACCCACCGACGGTGGGTCGCCCCGCATGCTGGAGGCCGCCCGGGGCGGTACCCCGATGGTCTTCGTCGACCGGTGGATACCGGGCGTCGACGTGCCCGTGGTGCGCTCCGACGGGCAGGCCGCCGTGCGGGACCTCGTCGCGCATCTGCACCGCCTCGGGCACCGGCGCCTCGCCATCATCGCCGGGCCCGCCGCCACCACCACCGGCCGCGAGCGCGTGGAGGCGTTCCGGGACGCGCTCGCCGCGTACGGGCTTCCGCTCCCGGACGCCTACATCGGGCAGGGCGACTTCCGGGCCGGCAGCGGGCGGCGCGTCACCGAGGGGTTCCTCGACCTGCCCGAGCCGCCGGACGTGGTCTTCGCCGCCGACAACCTGATGGCGCTCGGCGCGCTCGACGCCGTACGCGCCCGCGGCCTGCGCGTACCCGACGATCTCGCCCTCGCCGCCTTCGACGACATCCCCTGGTTCGTGCACACCGACCCGCCGGTCACCGCGATCGCCCAGCCCACCCACCGGCTGGGGCGGGCCGCCGTGCGCGCGCTGGTCGACCGCATCGCCGGGCGGCCCGGCGAGTCCGTGACGTTGCCGGCGCGGCTCGTCGTACGCCGTTCCTGCGGCGAAGCACCACCACAGCAATCCCCCGTACAAAGGAGTACGACGTGAGCAACCCTGACGAGTTGCTGCGCATCGAGGGCATCCGCAAGACCTTCCCCGGCGTGATCGCGCTCGACGGCGTGGACTTCGATCTGCGCCGCGGCGAGGTGCATGTACTGCTCGGTGAGAACGGTGCCGGGAAAAGCACCCTCATCAAGACGCTCTCCGGTGCGCACACACCCGACGCCGGCCGCATCCTGGTCGGCGGCGAGGAGGTGCGCATCAACAGTGCGCAGGACTCCGAGCGGCTCGGGATCGCCACCATCTACCAGGAGTTCAACCTGGTGCCGGAGCTGACCGTCGCCGAGAACATCTTCCTCGGACGGCAGCCCCGGCGGCTCGGGATGATCGACCGGAAGACGATGGACGCCGACGCGGCCGAGCTGCTGAAGCGGGTCGGGGTCGACGTGTCCCCCCGTACCCGCGTCCGCGAACTCGGTATCGCGCGGCTCCAGATGGTCGAGATCGCCAAGGCGCTCAGCCTCGACGCGCGCGTGCTCATCATGGACGAGCCGACCGCCGTCCTCACCTCCGAGGAGGTCGAGAAGCTCTTCGCCATCGTGCGGCGGCTGCGCGAGGACGGGGTGGGGATCGTCTTCATCACCCATCACCTGGAGGAGATCGCCGCCCTCGGTGACCGCGTCACCGTCATCCGCGATGGCGCGAGCGTCGGGCAGGTGCCCGCCTCCACCCCCGAGGACGAACTCGTCCGGCTCATGGTGGGACGCTCCATCGAGCAGCAGTACCCCAGGGAGCGGGGCGACGGCGCGGGCGACGCGCTGCTGAAGGTCGAGGGGCTCACCCGCGACGGTGTCTTCCACGACATCAGCTTCGACGTGCGCGCCGGTGAGGTCGTCGGGATCGCCGGGCTCGTCGGGGCCGGGCGGACCGAGGTCGTCCGGGCCGTGTTCGGGGCCGATCCCTACGACCAGGGGAGCGTGCGGGTCGCGGGCGCCGCCCTGCGCGCGCACGACGTCAACGCCGCCATGGCCGCCGGGATCGGGCTCGTGCCCGAGGACCGCAAGGGGCAGGGGCTCGTCCTCGACGCCTCGGTGGAGGAGAACCTGGGACTGGTGACACTGCGCTCCACCTCCCGGGGCGGGCTCGTCGACCTCAAGGGGCAGCACACCGCCGCCGCCCGGATCGCCGGACAGCTCGGCGTGCGCATGGCCGGTCTCGGCCAGCACGTCCGCACCCTCTCCGGCGGCAACCAGCAGAAGGTCGTCATCGGCAAGTGGCTGCTCGCCGACACCAAGGTGCTCATCCTCGACGAGCCGACGCGCGGCATCGACGTCGGCGCCAAGGTCGAGATCTACCAGCTGATCAACGAACTGACCGCACAGGGCGCCGCCGTCCTCATGATCTCCAGTGACCTGCCCGAGGTGCTCGGCATGAGCGACCGCGTGCTGGTCATGGCCCAGGGCCGGATCGCCGGCGAGCTGACTGCCGAAGAGGCCAGCCAGGACGCCGTCATGGCACTCGCCGTGAGCAACACGAACCACAGCAACGGAACGGGGGCCAACGGTGGCCACTGACACTCTCGACAGCAAGCCCGGCGGCCTGCGCCGCCTCCTGCTCGACAACGGCGCGCTCACCGCGCTGATCGTCCTCGTCATCGCCATGTCGGCGCTGTCCGGTGACTTCCTGACCACGGACAACCTGCTCAACGTCGGCGTCCAGGCGGCCGTGACCGCCATCCTCGCCTTCGGTGTCACCTTCGTCATCGTCTCGGCCGGCATCGACCTGTCGGTCGGGTCCGTCGCCGCGCTCTCCGCCACCGTGCTCGCCTGGACCGCCGCCGAGGGCGGCGTGCCGGTGCCCATAGCGGTGCTGCTGGCCGTCGTCACCGGTATCGCCTGCGGTCTCGTCAACGGCTTCCTCGTCTCGTACGGGAAACTGCCGCCGTTCATCGCGACGCTGGCGATGCTGTCGGTGGGGCGTGGACTGTCGCTCGTCATCTCGCAGGGCTCGCCGATCCCGTTCCCCGACTCCGTCTCGCACCTCGGTGACACCCTCGGCGGCTGGCTGCCGGTGCCCGTCCTTGTCATGGTCGTGATGGGGCTCGTCACCGCCTTCGTGCTGGGACGGACGTACATCGGCCGGTCCATGTACGCCATCGGCGGCAACGAGGAGGCCGCGCGCCTGTCCGGGCTGCGGGTCAAGCGGCAGAAGCTCGCCGTCTACGCCTTCTCCGGACTGTTCGCCGCCGCCGCGGGCATCGTGCTGGCCTCCCGGCTCTCCTCCGCGCAGCCGCAGGCCGCCCAGGGGTACGAGCTCGACGCCATCGCCGCCGTCGTCATCGGCGGCGCCTCGCTCGCCGGCGGTACCGGCAAGGCGTCCGGCACCCTGATCGGCGCGCTGATCCTCGCGGTGCTGCGCAACGGGCTCAACCTGCTCTCCGTCTCCGCGTTCTGGCAGCAGGTCGTCATCGGTGTCGTCATCGCCCTGGCGGTGCTCCTGGACACGGTGCGCCGCAAGGCCGGGGCCAGTCCCGCTCCGGCCGGTGCCTCCGGCGGGGGCAGGAAGAAGCAGGCGCTCACCTACGTCCTCGCGGCCGTCGTCGCCGTGGCCGTCGTCGGCGCGACCTCGCTGCTGCACGGCGGGTCGGACGAGGGCAAGAAGCAGAAGATCGGGCTTTCGCTGTCCACGCTCAACAACCCCTTCTTCGTCCAGATCCGGGCCGGCGCGCAGGAGGAGGCGGAGAAGCGCGGCGTGGACCTGACCGTCACCGACGCGCAGAACGACGCCTCCCAGCAGGCCAACCAGGTGCAGAACTTCACCAGTGAGGGGCTGTCGTCGGTCATCGTCAATCCGGTGGACTCCGACGCCGCCGGGCCCTCGGTGCGCTCGGCCAACAAGGCGGACATCCCCGTCGTCGCCGTCGACCGGGGCGTCACCGACGCCGACACCGCCGCGCTGGTCGCCTCCGACAACGTCGAGGGCGGTGAGCTGGGCGCCAAGGCCCTCGCCGAGAAGCTCGGCGGCAAGGGCACCATCGTGATCCTCCAGGGACAGGCCGGTACGTCCGCCAGCCGGGAGCGCGGCGCCGGTTTCGCCGCCGGGCTGAAGGAGTACCCGGGCATCAAGGTGGTCGCCAAGCAGCCCGCGGACTTCGACCGCACCAAGGGCCTGGACGTGATGACCAACCTGTTCCAGGCGCACCCCGACATCAAGGGCGTCTTCGCGGAGAACGACGAGATGGCGCTCGGCGCGATCAAGGCGCTGGGTTCGAAAGCCGGGAAGTCGGTGCAGGTCGTCGGGTTCGACGGCACGCCGGACGGGCTGAAGGCCGTACAGAACGGCACGCTGTACGCGTCGGTGGCCCAGCAGCCCAAGCAGCTCGGCCGGATCGCCGTTCAGAACGCGCTGCGCGCCGCCGAGGGCAAGAAGACCGAGGAGACGGTGAAGGTACCGGTGAAGGTCGTCACCGCGGCCAACGTGGCCGGCTTCGACGGCTGAGCCCGTCCGTCGAGGCTCCATTCATCGAGGCTCCATCCATCGAGCGGGAGACTGACTCATGTACGACTACGACCTGCTGGTCGTGGGGTCGGCCAACGCCGACCTGGTGATCGGCGTCGAACGCCGGCCGGCCGTCGGCGAGACGGTGCTCGGCACCGACCTGGCCGTCCACCCGGGCGGCAAGGGCGCCAACCAGGCGGTCGCCGCCGCCCGGCTGGGGGCGCGCACCGCGCTGCTGGCCAAGGTCGGCGACGACGAGCACGGCCGGCTGCTGCTCGACTCACAGCGCGCGGCCGGTGTCGACACGGTGGGTGTGCTGGTGGGCGACGTGCCGACCGGGGTCGCGCTGATCACCGTGGACCCGTCGGGCGACAACAGCATCGTCGTCTCGCCGGGCGCGAACGGCCGGCTGACCCCGGCCGACGTCCGGGCCGCGACCAGCCTGTTCCACGCCTCACGGGTGGTCTCCGTGATGCTGGAGATCCCGCTGGAGACGGTCGAGGAGGTCGTACGGAGCCTCGCGCCGGGCAGTCGCCTCGTCCTCAATCCGTCGCCGCCGCGTCCGCTGCCCCGGCAGGTGATGGACGCCTGCGACCCGCTCATCGTCAACGAGCACGAGGCGAAGGTCATCCTCGGCGCCTCGGCCGTGAGCGACGAACCCGAGGACTGGGCCCGCATCCTGCTGGCGAAGGGCCCCCGGTCGGTGGTCGTCACCCTGGGGGCTCAGGGCGCGCTGGTGGCGTCGGCCGAGGGCGTGACGCGGGTGGAGTCGGTGGCGGTGGAGGCCGTGGACACCACCGGCGCGGGTGACGCGTTCACAGCGGCGCTCGCCTACCGGCTGGGCACGGGCGCGTCGCTCGCCGAGGCGGCGGCGTACGCGGCCCGGGTCGGGGCGGCGGCCGTGACGAAAGCGGGGGCGCAGGAGTCGTACCCGACGGCGACGGAGGTCGAGGCACTGTGAAGAAGGCCGGGATACTCAACCGCCACCTCGCGGGCGCGCTCGCCGAGCTGGGACACGGGGACGGCGTCCTCGTGTGCGACGCCGGGATGCCGATCCCGGACGGGCCGCGCGTCGTGGACCTGGCGTTCCGGGCCGGGGTGCCGTCCTTCGCCGAGGTGCTGGAGGGGCTCCTGGAGGAGCTGGTCGTCGAGGGCGGTACGGCGGCGACCGAGGTCCGGGAGGCGAACCCGGAGGCGTCCGCGCTGCTCGACGCCCGGGTGCCCGCGCTGGAAGCCGTCCCGCACGAGAGGCTGAAGGACCTGTCGCGGAACGCCCGGCTGGTGGTGCGGACCGGCGAGGCCCGCCCGTACGCCAACGTCCTGCTCCGCTGCGGCGTGTTCTTCTGACCTGGTGCGGAAACACTTCGGGGGCCCGGTTCACCGACCGGGCCCCCTCGCGTTTCCCCTCCCCCAGGACTCCGCGATCCCCCCAGATCTCCCCCTGCGGGTGTCCTGATGCCAAGTACGACACGCTGGGTGCGGAAAGGGTTGCACGGCTTCCAGAATTTTTTTTCGCGCGGTCCGTCGCGCCTACACCGCGTGCTCCACGAACCGCCGGGCCGTCTCCGCCAGGACCTCGCGGCCGTCCCGCGCCCACAGGCCCTCGTTGAACAGTTCCACCTCGATGGGGCCGGTGTAGCCGGCCTCCTCGACGTACGCCTTCCACTCCCGCATGTCGATCGCGCCGTCGCCGATCTGACCGCGGCCGTTGAGGACGCCCTCGGGGAGCGGGGTGGTCCAGTCGGCGAGCTGGAAGGTGTGGATGCGGCCGCCGGCGCCCGCGCGGGCGATCTGCTCCGGCGCCCGGTCGTCCCACCAGATGTGGTACGTGTCCACGGTGACGCCGACCTGGTGGGCGGGGAACCGCTCGGCGAGGTCCAGGGCCTGGGTCAGGGTGGAGACGACACAGCGGTCCGAGGCGTACATCGGGTGCAGTGCCTCGATGGCGAGGCGGACGCCGTGCCGCTCGGCGTAGGGGCCGAGTTCGGCGAGGGCGTCGGCGATGCGTTCGCGGGCGCCGTGCAGGTCCCGGGAGCCGGCGGGCAGGCCGCCGGAGACGAGGACGAGGGTGTCGGTGCCGAGGGTGGCGGCCTCGTCGACGGCTCGGCGGTTGTCGGCCAGGGCCTTCGTCCGCTCGCCCGGGTCGGACGCGGTCAGGAAGCCGCCCCGGCACAGGGTGGTGACGGTCAGGCCCGCGTCGCGGACCAGCTTGGCCGCCGCCTCCACGCCGTACTCCTGTACGGGCTCGCGCCACAGCCCGACGTTGGTGACGCCCAGTCCGGCGCAGGCGTCGGCGAGTTCGGGCAGGGAGAGCTGCTTGACCGTCATCTGGTTGATGGAGAAGCGGGACAGGTCGGTCACTGGTTCACTCCGTGCAGCGACAGGAGGGTCCGCATCCGGTCCTCCGCCAGTTTCGGGTCGGGGAACAGGCCGAGGGAGTCGGCGAGTTCGTAGGCGCGGGCGAGGTGCGGCAGGGAGCGGGCCGACTGGAGGCCGCCGACCATCGTGAAGTGGGACTGGTGGCCGGAGAGCCAGGCCAGGAACACCACGCCGGTCTTGTAGAAGCGGGTGGGCGCCTGGAAGAGGTGCCGGGAGAGTTCGACGGTGGGGTCGAGGAGGGCGCGGAAGCCGTCGGTGTCGCCGGTGTCCAGGACGCGGACCGCCTCGGCGGCGAGCGGGCCCAGCGGGTCGAAGATGCCGAGCAGGGCGTGGCTGAAGCCCTGGTCGTCGCCAGCGATCAGCTCGGGGTAGTTGAAGTCGTCGCCGGTGTAGCAGCGGACGCCCTGCGGCAGACGGCGGCGCAGGTCGACCTCGCGCTCCGCGTCGAGCAGGGAGACCTTGATGCCGTCGACCTTGTCGGGGTGGGCGGCGATGACCTGGAGGAAGGTGTCGGTGGCCGCGTCCAGGTCGGACGAGCCCCAGTAGCCCTCAAGGGCCGGGTCGAACATGGGGCCCAGCCAGTGCAGGATCACGGGGTCGGCGGCCTGGCGCAGCAGGTGACCGTAGACCTCCAGGTACTCCTCGGGGCCGCGGGCGGTGGCGGCGAGGGCGCGGGAGGCCATGAGGATGGCCTGGGCGCCCGACTCCTCCACGACGGCGAGCTGTTCCTCGTAGGCGGCGCGGATGTCGGCCAGGGTGCCCGCGGCGAGCTGGTCGGTGCCGACGCCGCAGGCGATGCGGCCGCCGACGGACTTCGCCTCGGCGGCGCTGCGGCGGATCAGCTCGGCGGCGCCCGCCCAGTCCAGGCCCATGCCGCGCTGGGCGGTGTCCATGGCCTCGGCGACGCCCAGGCCGTGGGACCACAGATGGCGGCGGAAGGCGAGGGTGGCGTCCCAGTCGACGGCGGCCGGGGAGTCCGGCGACACATCGGCGAACGGGTCGGCGACGACGTGCGCGGCGGAGAAGACCGTACGGGAGGTGAAAGCGCTTCCTCCGGAGAGGGCCAGGGGTTCGGTACGGGGCTCGTAGACGCGCGGGCGGCCGTCCGCGCCCGGCAGGTGGAGGGTCACAGCGCGATCTCCGGCACGTCGAGGCGGCGGCCCTCCGCCGAGGACCTGAGCCCCAGTTCGGCGAGCTGGACGCCGCGGGCGCCGGCCAGGAGGTCCCAGTGGTAGGGGGCGTCGGCGTAGACGTGGCGCAGGAACAGCTCCCACTGGGCCTTGAAGCCGTTGTCGAACTCGCCGTTGTCGGGGACCTGCTGCCACTGGTCGCGGAAGGCCTCGGTGGCGGGGATGTCGGGGTTCCAGACCGGCTTCGGGGTGGCGCTGCGGTGCTGGACGCGGCAGTCGCGCAGGCCCGCGACCGCCGAGCCTTCCGTGCCGTCGACCTGGAACTCGACCAGTTCGTCGCGGTTGACGCGGACCGCCCAGGAGGAGTTGATCTGGGCGATCGCGCCGCCGTCCAGCTCGAAGACGCCGTACGCGGCGTCGTCGGCGGTGGCGTCGTAGGGCTTGCCGTTCTCGTCCCAGCGCTGCGGGATGTGGGTGGCGGTGAGGGCCTGGACGGACTTCACGCGGCCGAACAGCTCGTGCAGGACGTACTCCCAGTGCGGGAACATGTCGACGACGATGCCGCCGCCGTCCTCGGAGCGGTAGTTCCAGGAGGGGCGCTGCGCGGACTGCCAGTCGCCCTCGAAGACCCAGTAGCCGAACTCGCCGCGCACGGAGAGGACGCGGCCGAAGAAGCCGCCGTCGATGAGGCGCTTCAGCTTGAGCAGGCCCGGCAGGAACAGCTTGTCCTGGACGACGCCGTGCTTGATGCCGGCCGCGTTCGCGAGGCGGGCCAGTTCCAGGGCGCCGTCGAGGCCGGTGGCGGTCGGCTTCTCGGTGTAGACGTGCTTGCCCGCGGCGATCGCCTTCCTGATCGCCTCCTCGCGGGCGGAGGTCACCTGGGCGTCGAAGTAGATGTCGACGCTGTCGTCGGCGAGGACCGCGTCCACGTCCGTCGAGACGTGCTCCAGGCCGTGCCGCTCGGCGAGCGCCTTGAGCGCGTACTCGCGGCGGCCGACCAGGACCGGCTCCGGCCACAGCACCGTGCCGTCGCCGAGGTCGAGTCCGCCCTGGTCGCGCAGGGCGAGGATCGAGCGGACGAGGTGCTGGCGGTAGCCCATGCGTCCGGTCACGCCGTTCATGGCGATGCGCACCGTCTTGCGTGTCACGTCATTCCCTTCGTACGCGGTCCGCGTGCCGCGTACGCCCCACCGTTCACTGGCTGACTGGTGAGTGACACAGCAAGCGCTTTCTATCTGATACGAAGCTAGCCTGTGCACGGTGGTCCGGACAAGACCGCCGCCGGGGCGAGTTGTTCGAGGGGACGAACAGACCCCTGGACGACGAGGCGGAAGGACGAGGACATGACGGTGACCCTGGCGGACGTGGCGGCCCGCGCACAGGTCTCACCCGCGACGGTGTCGCGCGTGCTGAACGGGAACTACCCGGTGGCCGCGTCCACCCGCGAGCGGGTGCTGAAGGCGGTCGACGACCTGGACTACGTGCTCAACGGCCCGGCGAGCGCGCTCGCCGCCGCCACCTCCGACCTGGTCGGCATCCTGGTCAACGACATCGCCGACCCGTTCTTCGGGATCATGGCGAGCGCCATCCAGTCGGAGATCGGCGGACCGGGCGGCCGGGCCGGCGGGGAGCGGCTCGCCGTCGTCTGCAACACGGGCGGCACCCCGGAGCGCGAACTGACCTACCTCACCCTGCTGCAACGGCAGCGGGCCGCGGCCGTGGTGCTGACCGGCGGCGCGATGGAGGACGCGCCGCACCAGGCGGCCGTCGCGGCGAAGCTGCGCAAGCTGACGGAGGCCGGGACGCGGGTGGTGCTCTGCGGGCGGCCCCCGGCGCCGGAGACCGGGGCGATCGCGCTCACCTTCGACAACCGGGGCGGCGGGAAGGAGCTGACCGAGCACCTCATCGGGCTCGGGCACCGGCGGCTCGGGTACATCGCGGGGCCGCAGGAGCGCACCACGACCCGGCACCGCCTGGAGGGGCACCGGGCGGCGCTCGCCGCGCACTCCATCGAGGAGGACCCGCGCTGGACGGTCCACGGCCGCTACGACCGCCGGTCCGGCTACGAGGCGACGCTGGAGCTGCTGCGGCGGGACCCGTCGCTGACCGCGGTGGTCGCCGCGAACGACTCCGTCGCGCTGGGAGCGTGCGCGGCGCTGCGCGAGGCGGGGCTGGGCATTCCGGGGGACGTGTCGGTGGCCGGGTTCGACGATCTGCCGTTCTCCGTCGACGCGGTGCCGGCGCTGACGACGGTGCGGTTGCCGCTGGCCGAGGCGGGGGCGCGGGCGGGGCGGATCGCCATGGGGCGGGAGGAGGCGCCGCCCGGGGGGATCGCGACCGTGCGCGGGGAATTGATGGTGCGGGGGTCGTCCGGGCAGCCGCGGGTCTGAGACAGTTCCGGTCACGGTCGGGGGCTGCGCCCCCGCGCCCCCGCTTCGGCCTGAACGGCCTCGTCCTCGAACGCCGGACGGGCTGAGAGACAGGAGGTAACCCATGCGGATCGTGATCAGTGAGTTCATCAGTCTCGACGGGGTCGTGCAGGCCCCCGGAGGGCCGGAGGAGGACACCGACGGAGGGTTCGCGCACGGTGGGTGGACGGGGCCGTACTTCGACCCCGAGGTGGTCGGCGGGGCGTTCTACACCGCGCTGACCCAGACGGAGGCGCTGCTGTACGGGCGGCGGACCTGGCAGGTGATGGCGCAGGCGTGGCCCGCGCAGGCCGGCGACCCCTTCGCCGACCGGATCAACGCCGCCCCGAAGTACGTCGTCTCCGACAGCCTCACCGACGCCGACATGGTCTGGAACACCACCCGTGTGCCCGGCTCGGAGGCCGCCGCCCACCTGCGCAAGCTGCGCGCCGAGGGCGGCGAGGGCGAAGGCGGCGGGCTGCTGATGATGGGCAGTCCCTCGCTCGCCCGGCTGCTGCTGCACGAGGGCCTCGTCGACGAACTGCTGCTGATCGTCATGCCGGTGATCCTCGGCGGCGGCAAGACGATCTTCCCCGGGGACGGGGTGCTGCGCGGTTTCCGGCTGGCCTCCTCGGCCGCCGCGCCCACGGGGGCCCAGGTCTGCCGCTACCTGGCGGCGCCCGCTTCCTGAGCGCGCGGCCGGGGCCATGGACGGGTCGCCGCCGGGCGGTTACTCTCCCGGCCACGGGACCTCTGACCGAGTCAGAGAGTCAGGGGTGAAGGAGTCGACCGCTCGGGGGCGACGACCATGACCGTCCAGGACTTCCGCGCCTTCAACCGCTTCTACACGGGCGTCATCGGCGCCCTCGACTACGGCCGCAGCCTCTACGCGCCGTACAGCCTCACCGAGTCCCGCGTCCTGTACGAGCTGGCGCACTCGCCGCGCACGGACGCCGCCGACCTGCGGGCCGCGCTGCTCCTGGACGCGGGCTACCTCAGCCGCGTCCTCAACCGGCTCGAAGGGGACGGACTGGTCGAACGGGCCCCGTCCCGCAAGGACTCCCGCCGGGTCAGGGTGACCCTGACCGCGCGCGGGCGGGAGACGGCCGCGCTGCTGAACGAGCGGGCGGACGAGTCGGCCGGCTCGCTGCTCTCAGGGGTCCCGGCCGCCAACCGCGCCCGGCTCTCCGACGCGCTGCGCACCGTCCGGGACATCCTCGCGGACAAGCGGCGCCCCGGCCCCGAGGACGTCGTCCTGCGCGAGCCGTACCCCGGCGACCTGGGCTGGATCGTGCAGCGCAACGCCGCGCTGTACACGGCCGAGTACGGGTGGAACGCCGATTACGAGGTCCTCGTCGCCCGGATCGTCGCGGACCACGCCGAGCACCGGGACCCGCGCCGGGAACGGGTGTGGATCGCCGAGCTGGACGGCCGGCCGGTGGGCTGCGTGCTGTGCGTACGGGACTCCGCGCCCGCCACCGCCCGGCTCAGGCTGCTGCTGGTCGAGCCGGAGGCGCGCGGGCTCGGCATCGGGGACCGGCTGGTGGCGGCGGTCGTCGCCTTCGCCCGGGAGACCGGCCACCAGCAGCTGGTGCTGTGGACCAACGACGTCCTCGGCGCGGCCCGGCGTCTCTACGAGCGGCACGGTTTCGTCCTCGTCGCCGAGGAACCGCACCACTCCTTCGGCAAGGACCTGGTCGGCCAGGACTGGCGCCTCGACCTCACGGCGACACGGGAGTGAGGCGGGCGCCGGCGGGTAGGGTCCGAGGTCATGAAGCTGGCGTTCTCCACCCTCGGTGTCCCCGGTCTGCCCGTGACGGACGTGCTGCGGCTCGCGGCCGAGCACGGCTGGCACGGCGTCGAACTCCGCGCCCACCCCGAGGAACCGGTCCATCCCGGCCTCTCCCCCGACGAACGGGGAGCGGTGCGCGCCGAGTTCGAGGCGGCGGGGATCACGGTCCTCGGTGTCGCGGGCTACGCGCGTGTCGCGGCGCCCGGCGACGACGGCCCCGTCCTCGCGGAGGTCCGCGCGCTCGTCGACCTCGCCCGTGACCTCGGCGCCCCGTACGTGCGGGTGTTCCCCGGCGGCGGCACCGACCAGAGCCCGGCCGACGCGGACGCGACCGCCGCCCGGCGGCTGGGCACGGCCGCCGAGTACGCCGCCGAGGCGGGCGTCACCGTCCTGCTGGAGACCCACGACTCGCACCGCACCGGCGCCGACGCGATGCGCGTGCTCGGTCTCGTCGGGCATCTGCGGGCCGGTGTCCTGTGGGACGTGATGCACACCTGGCTAGGCGGCGAGGAGCCCGCCGAGTCCTACGCCGCGCTCTCCCCGCACCTGGGCTATGTCCAGGTCAAGGACATCGCCTCCGCCGGGGACACCACCCCGCTGGCGCTCGGCGAGGGCGTCCTGCCGCTCACCGAGTGCGTGGACCTGCTCTCCCGGCACGGCTGGGACGGCTGGCTGTGCTGGGAGTACGAGAAGCGGTGGTACGAGAAGGCCGCCCCGCTGCCCGGACTGCTGGGCGCGGGGCGGCGTCACCTGGGGCGCCTGCTCAACGAATCGGCCTGAGCTGAATCGGGTCGGTCCCTCAGCGGGCGCGCCGGGGCCCCGGGACGGGGCCCGGCCAGCCGGTCTCCTGGCCGCGCAGCCGGTGGCCGTCGCTGATGATGTACGTCCGCACAGGCTCCGGCGCGCGGGGCGCTGACTCCTGGACGGGTTCCGGCCGCCGGGCGGCCCGGAGTCCGTCGGGCCGGTCGGCGAAGGCGGTGCCGGGTGCGGTGGAGGATGCGGTGCCGGGCGCGGTGGAGGGGTCCGGCGTGGCGGCGGTCTCGGGGTCGCCGGAGGCTCCGGCCGGCTCCGCGCCGCTCGCGCTGTCCTCGCACGTCCCGGCGGTCGTCTCCGGGTCCGCCGGCGGCCGGGGTTCGGACCGCACCCGGTGACGCGGCGTGTTCCGGCGGGGCGGCCGGGTCAGCGTGATCTGGCGTACGAGCTGCTGGAAGCAGGCCAGCGCCGCGAGTCCCGGCAGGGCGGCGGCCGCGAAGTCGACGACCGTGGCGGGCGCCTGCACCACGCACAGGAACACCGCGATGAGCGAGAAGCCGAGGACGACGCACCAGGCGTGCACGGCCCGGCGCTGGTGCAGCGCCGCCCGCAGCACGGACAGCGACGCCACCAGCCAGGGGCCGTAGACGAGCAGCGGCCACCAGGCCACCATCCCGGCTTCCGTCCGGGGCAGGGCGATGACGCGCAGCGGGTCGTAGGCGACGATGCCGCTGAGCACGCTGACACCGGAGGCGATGACGGTGGCGAGCGCGGCGGTGGCGTAGCTGACGGCCTCGGCGCCGCGCGGTCCGCGTGGCGGGCGGGTCTTGCGGTGGCTGCGGGTGACGGCCGCGGGCTCCCGCAGCGGCGGCAGTTCCTCCGTGATGTCCCGCAGGTTGCCGAGAGGGCTGCCGGGTTCGGGGGCGGCGGCCGGGGTCTCCGCCGGGCCGTCGTGCGCTTCCGGCCGCGGAGAGTCGGGCGGACGCTGCTCGTCCAGCGCGTCCTGGAGCATGACGGCCAGTTCCTCGTCCCAGGACATGTCCGGGGCGAGGGGCACGGCATCGTCCCCGGCGGGACCGCGGTGCCGGCCGCGGGCCATCGGCTCGTCGCGGTAGTAGTTCTGGTAGGGGTCCTGGTACGGATCCTGGTACGGGTCCTGATGAGACCCGGAGTAGGGCGGGTGGTTTCCCGGATATCCCCGGCCGTACGCGAGTTCTTCGTCGTACATATGAGGCCCGCTCACTCGGCTCGCGTGCGGACGGGGCATTCCTTGATCACACCCAGGCGTCTGGTGAAATCCTCCTGAAGCTCCCCCAGCACGTCCAGAAATTCGCACAGAATAGACTCCGACTCCCTGAGCGTCACAGGGCGTCCGCCTCTCGTCAGAGTTCCGTTCACCGTGGCCGCCGAGTGCACCGGGGCCTGGATGTATGCGTAGGAACCCAGGAAGACCACGTTCGGCGTGGCCATGCACCCAGTCACCTTGCTCATATCCCGACCAACTGCCGCGTCACTCAGTTGGATGCGCGGCAGATGAGTGAACCATAAGCCGGACAAGTCGCTTATCCCGAGGGTGTCATTCTTATTTGAATTACAGCGGACGAGGGTTCAGCGCCGGAGCACGAAATCACCGTCGGGCGCCTTTTCCGCGCGCCCCCCGGCGCGCCGTCGGGGCGGCAGCGAGGTCAGCGCGACCCCGCCCACCAGGAGGGCCGCCGCGCACCAGCGGGCCGGGGAGACCGACTCGCCGAGGAACAGGGCCGCCGACGACATGCCGAAGACGGGCACCAGCAGCGAGAACGGCGCGACCGCCGAGGCCGGGTGGCGGCGCAGCAGCCAGCCCCACGCGCCGAACCCGAAGACGGTGGTGACCCAGGCGACGTAGAGGACGGTGCCCGCGCCCTGCCAGTCCAGCGCGCGCAGCGCCGCCAGGTCGCGGTCGTGTCCCTCCAGAAGCAGGGACAGCGCCAGCAGGGGCAGGACGGGGACGGTGCTCACCCACACCATGAAGTTCAGCGAGTCGGGCGGGGACGCCTTGCGGGTGAGGACGTTGGAGACGCCCCAGCAGACGGCCGCCGCGATGACCAGCGCGAAGGCGCCCAGCGGACCCGAGGCGCCCTCGTCCCAGGCCGCGACGCCGATGCCGGCGAGAGCCACCGCCATGCCGGCGACCCGTACCCGCGTGGGCCGTTCGCCGAGGACGACGGCGGCGATGACGGCGGTGAAGACCGCCTGGATCTGCAGGACGAGGGAGGACAGCCCGGCGGGCATGCCCGCGTCCATGCCGACGAACAGCAGGCCGAACTTGGCCACGCCGAGCGCCAGCCCCACGGCCACGATCCACTTCCAGGCCACCTTCGGGCGGCCCACGAAGAACACGGCGGGCAGGGCGGCGGCCAGGAACCGCAGGGCGGAGAAGAGCAGCGGCGGGAAGTGGCCGAGGCCGATCTCGATGACGGTGAAGTTGACGCCCCAGACGACGGCGACGGAGACGGCGAGGGCGAGGTGAGACGGTCGCATGCGTCGAGCATCTCCGCCGCGACCGTGAAGCACCAGCGATGATTACTGCATGGTTGGATGAAGCGCTGCTTACCGGAAGAGGGGTGTTCATGCTCGACCTCCAGCGTCTGCGGGCCCTGCACGCGGTCTCCGTGCACGGCACGGTCGGCGCCGCCGCGACGGCGCTCGGCTACACGTCCTCAGCGGTGTCCCAGCAGATCGCCAAGTTGGAACGGGAGACCCGCACCGTCCTGCTGGAGCGGGAGGGGCGCGGCGTCCGGCTCACCGACGAGGCCCGTCAACTCGTCCTCACCGCACGCGAGTTGCTGGCGATCGTGGAACGGGCCGAGACGGCGCTTGAGGAGCGGCGGGGGCGGCCCGCGGGACGGCTGACCATCGCGGCGTTCGCGTCGGCGGCGCGCGGTCTGCTGCCCGGGGTCCTGGCCGAGCTGGCCCGTGAGCACCCCGCGCTCGACGCGCGCCTCACCGAGGTCGACCCGCACCTCTCCGTCGACCTCGTGGCCAAGGGCGCGGTGGACCTGGTCGTCGCGCACGACTGGGACATCGCGCCGCTGCCCGCCCCGGCCGGGGTGGAGCAGGCGGTCATCGGCGACGACCTGTGCGACCTCCTCGTACCCGAGGGCCATCCCTTCGCCGGGCGGGGCGCGGTGCGGCGGGAGGAGCTGGGCGGCGAGCGGTGGATCTGCCAGCCGCCCGGCCGGGTCTGCCACGACTGGCTGCTGCGCACGCTGCGCGCCGCCGGGCACGAGCCGGACATCGCCCACCAGGCCGACGAGAACCCGACGCTGGTCGCGCTGGTCGCGGCGGGCCTCGGCGTCGCGCTCATCCCCCGGCTGGGGCGCGGCCCGCTGCCCCCGGGGGTGGTCGAGGTACCGCTGGAGCCGATGCCGGTGCGGCGGCTGTACGCGCTGTGGCGGACCGGGGCGGCCCGGCGCCCGGCGATCGCCGAGACGGTGCGGGCGCTGTGCGCCCACTGGCCGGCGGCGTCGGCCCACTCGCCCCACTGAGCGCACCCGCACCGAGTTGCGGGGAGCCGGGAACCCCGGCCCGTCCCCGCTCGTCCAATCCGCGCGTTGCCGGACGAGTCTCCGCGGTGCGGTGTCGGCCCTCGCTGCTGGCTGCGATCGCTGACCACCCTCTCCGCCGTACCGCGGCCGGCAGCGTGCCGCCACCGGCGCGCCCCTCCGACTGCGCCGGTGGCGGCCCCTCGCCCGGCCCGTCTCCCGGTCCCTGTGCGTTCCCTTGACTGGCGAAAACTTCCCGGATATTGCTGACAGCTCGGAAGTTTCCTTCAGTCCGGAAGGAGCGCTCGTGCCCGACAGCAGCACGTCAAGCGCCGCTCAGCCCTCCAGACGTACCCTCCTCGCCGCCGGTGCGGGCGTCACCGCCGGGGTGACCGCGGCCCTCGCGGCCGGCTCCCCCGCGTCGGCGCGGGCCGCCGTCCCCTCCGACGCCGGGCTCCGCGCCCTCGTCTCCCGCATGTCCCTTGAGGAGAAGGTCGGCCAGCTCTTCGTCATGCGGGTCTACGGCCACTCCGCCACCGACCCCGACCAGGCCGACGTCGACGCCAACCTGAAGGAGATCGGCGTCCGCACCGCCGCCGAGCTGATCGCGAAGTACCGGGTCGGCGGCGTCATCTACTTCGCCTGGGCGCACAACACCCGTGACCCGCACCAGATCGCGGAGCTGTCCGACGGCATCCAGCGGGCCTCCCTGGAGCTGGAGCGCGGGCTGCCGGTGCTCATCTCCACCGACCAGGAGCACGGCGCGGTGGCCCGGATCGGCGCACCGGCCACGCTGTTCCCGGGCGCGATGGCGATCGGCGCGGGCGGTTCGCGGTCCGACGCCCGCGCCCTCGGCCGGATCTCCGGCACCGAGCTGCGCGCGATGGGCGTCCGGCAGGACTACGCCCCCGACGCCGACGTCAACGTCGATCCCGCCAATCCCGTGATCGGCGTCCGCTCCTTCGGCTCCGAACCGGACGCGGTCGCCGCGCTGGTGGCCGCCGAGGTCGCCGGGTACCAGGGGGCGGGCGTCGCCGCGTGCGCCAAGCACTTCCCCGGGCACGGCGACACCGCCGTCGACAGCCACACCGGTCTCCCCGTCATCACGCACAGCCGCGCCGAGTGGGAGGAGCTGGACGCGCCGCCGTTCCGGGCGGCGATCGCGGCCGGTGTCGACGTCGTGATGACCGCCCACCTCGTCGTCCCGGCCCTCGACGACTCCGGCGACCCGGCGACCCTGTCCCGGCCGATCCTCACCGGGCTGCTCCGCGAGGAGCTGGGCTACGACGGGGTGGTGGTCACCGACTCCCTCGCGATGGAGGGTGTCCGGGTGAAGTACGGCGACGACCGGGTGCCGGTGCTGGCCCTGAAGGCGGGCGTCGACCAGCTCCTCAACCCGCCCGACCTGGACCTGGCGTGGCACGCGGTGCTGACCGCCGTACGCGACGGCGAACTCACCGAGGCCCGGCTGGACGAATCGATCCTGCGCGTGCTGCGGCTGAAGGCGCGGCTCGGTCTGTTCCGGTCCGCCGCCACCCCGCCGCACGGGGTGGACCGCGCCGTCGGCACCCGCGCGCACCTCGCGGCGGCCGACCGGATCGCCGAGCGCACGACGACCCTCCTCGCCGATGACAGCGGGCTGCTGCCGCTCTCCCGGCGCCGCACCCCGCGGCTCCTCGTGGTGGGCGCGGACCCGGCCTCCCCGACCGGCACGACGGGCCCGCCGACCGGGGTGCTCGCGGCGGCCCTCGGCGAGCTGGGCTTCGCGGCGACCGCGCTCTCCACCGGTACGGCGCCGACCGCCGCCGGGGTCGCGCGGGCCGTCGCCGCGGCCGCCGACGCCGACGCCGTCGTGGCCGTCACCTACAACGTCACCGCGAACAGCGCCCAGATCACCCTCGTACGGGAGCTGGCGGCGACCGGCCGGCCGGTGGTCGCGGTCGCCGTCCGCAACCCCTACGACGTCGCCCACCTCGCCGACGCCGACGCCGTCCTCGCCTCCTACGGCTGGACGGACGTCGAGGTCCGCGCCGCCGCCCGGGTCGTCGCGGGCCGGGTCCGGCCGCGCGGCAGGCTGCCGGTGCCGGTGATGCGGGCGGACGACCCGGCGACGGTGCTCCTCCCCGTCGGGCACGGGCTGTCGTACCGGTCGTAGCGCGCGTACGCCGCACGTCCCGGGCGCTCCCCGCACCCGGCGCAATACACCTCACGCGGCTGGCGTGCGCCGGTCGCGGCGGGTCACGCTGGACGGTGGGTTCGGGGGATGCGGGGGCGACGATGCGTCGGAACTGGTCGGCGAGGGTGCCGGGCGTGCCCCGGGTACTGTTCGGCGGCGGACGGGCGGCCGTCCTCGCGGCGTCGTGCGTGGCCGTCCTGGCGGGGTGTCAGAGCACGTCCGGGGCGACGGCCGGGGGCGGCGGCGGGTCCTCGCCGGCCTCGTCGGCCTCGTCGACGGCGCGGCCCTCCGGGTACGGGGCGGTGTTCCTCGGGATCGACGAGTGCAGTTCGTTCGGCACGACCAGCTTCACCGAGGTGGCGTGTTCCAGTGAGCGGGCGGCGGCCCGGGTCGTGGCCCGGCACGACGGCCGCCCCGCCGACGGCCCGCTCTGCCCGGCGACCACCGACTTCGTGCTGCACATCAGCGCCCAGCGCCCGTCCCCCACCGAGAAGGGCGACGGCGCGGTCGAGCTGGGCTACGCCTGCATGCGCAACCTCCAGCCGCCGCACCCCGGCGACCCCGGCGGCGGGGGCGGCCCCCGCACCATCGTCGGCGACTGCGTGCACGAGGCCGCCGACGGGCAGGTCCGCGAGACGTCCTGCGCCGCCACGGGCGACGACGCCCCGGAGTACCGGGTGACCGAGGCCGTGCGGGAGCGGGCCGGCTGCCCCGCCGCGACGGCGCTGTACGTCCGTCTCGGCGGGGCGCGCCCGGTGGGCTGCGCCCTGCCGCTGTGAACGGCGGGGCGCTGTCGAGCCCGGAACCACGGAGCTGCGGAACCACGGAGCCACGGAGCTACGGGGCTACGGGGCTACGTAGCTATGGGCGCAGTGCGGGCTCGCGCTCGACGTCCCTCGTGTCGAGGCGGGCGTCGTACTTCGCGAGCGGCTTCGCCGCCGACGGGTCGGCCTGGACCGACGCCGGGGCGACTCCCGCCCAGTCAAGGACGCGGGCCGTGGCGAGGGCCTTCTCCTCGGGGACGAGACCGGCGACGTTGGCGCCGTGGTTCATGCCGGGCGCGGTGAAGACGTAGCTGTCCTTCGCCTTCTTGCCGACCGTGAACGGCTCGGCGCCCCACGGGTCGTTCTGCCCGTACACGAAGAGCATCTGCCGGGCGTTGCGCTTCACCCAGGAGTCCACGTCGTCCATGACGAACGGCTCGAACCGCATCGGGATGGAACGGGGCACGAAGTTCCGCGGCGGCTGGTAGCCGTAGCGGATGTACTTCTTCTCGATGTGCGGGAAGTGGATCGTCGGCGCGCCGAGCTGGGTGCCAGCCTGGTAGTAGTACGGCGTGTACGGGGACAGGCCCTGGTCGGTGTAGAAGGAGAAGCCGGAGATCGTGTCGACGGAGTCCCAGATCTCCTGGTCGGTGGCGTTCTTCGCGTCGGCCGGGATCGTGTCGCAGTCGGCGAGGGTGCTGTACTGCCAGAAGCCCCAGACGTAGTCGAGGACGACCGCCTCGTAGGCGCGGTCCAGGGAGCCGATGGTGTCGAAGGTGTAGCCGTTCTCGGCGGCGTACGCCTCGTACTTCTCCTCCAGCGGGGCGCGGCGCACCAGTGCCTCGCGCTGCACGCCGTTCAGCCGGGCGCGGCACTCGGGGGTGCCGACCGTCTCGAAGAACCGGTCGTAGGCCGAGTCCTCCTTGTTCACCACGTCGTTGGGGGCGACGTAGGCGACGACGCCGTCCATGTCACGCGGGTAGAAGCGCTCGTAGTAGGTGGCGGTCATGCCGCCCTTGGAGCCGCCCGTGGAGATCCAGTTCTCGGAGTAGATGCCCTTGAGGGCCTTGAAGATGCGGTGCTGGTCGCTGGCGGCCTGCCAGATGTCCAGCTTGGACCAGTCGGCCGGGTCGGGCCGGGACGGGGTGAAGAAGCGGTACTCCATGGAGACCTGGTTGCCGTCCACGATCTGGGTCGGCTCGCGGCGGCTGGGTGTGGTGGAGACGCTGTAGCCGCCGGTGTAGAAGACCGTCGGGCGGGCGGTGTCCTTGTGCAGGACGGTGATCCGCTGCTGGAAGGTGCCCTTGGACGGATGCCGGTGGTCGACCGGCTGGGTGTAGTTCAGGACGAAGAAGCGGTAGCCGGTGTACGGCTTCTCCTCGATCAGGCTCATCCCCGGTACGGCGAGAAGTCGGTCCTTGATGTCGGTGGCCTCCGGCCGGGCCGCTGTGGCGGTACCCGCCGTACCGACGGTGCCTATGAGCACCATCAGTGCCAGCAGCCATCTGAACGCCTTGCGCATGCACCCTCCCCTGGGTAACTGACGTCCGCCGGAAGCTAGCAGAAGGCTGTGGCTCAGCACAGGATCCAGCCGGAGCTGACCTTCCCGCCGCCCACTCTGCCCTCGGTCCACACGCAGCGCCTCCCGGCGTGCACCGTGACCGGTCCCGCGCGGTAGGTGAACTTCCCCTCGTCGACGACCGGCCGGCCGCCGCGCGCCTTCAGACTGACGGACATCTTCCGCTTCTTGCCGGCCTTCTTGGGGAGGGTGACCGCGCAGACGTACCCGCCGCGCTTGTACAGGACGACGGACCCGGTGGAGAACGGAACGGTGCGCACCTTGCGGCCCGGACAGGCGGCGGCCGCCTCGGCCGTGTGCGGTGTGGCGACGGTGAGCAGTCCGGCGGCGGTCAGCACGGCGGTGGCCAGTGCCAGCCGCCCGCGTACGGCGCGTAGGTCGCGCACACCGCGTATACCAGGGCGAGAGCCCACGGTGGTCCCCTTCGGTACGACGGTCATTGACGTACGGAGCTACGGACGCGTGGCGTACCTCCGTCGGTTGCGCGGCCCTTCGCCGCGTACGCGCCGTCGTCAGCCCACTGCGACCGGCTCTTCGGGTTCGGCGGCGCCGGTGAACGCCCGCCACAGCCGCGCGTACCGCCCGTCGCGCGCGAGGAGTTCCTCGTGGGTGCCGTCCTCGGCGACCCGGCCGTGGTCCATCACGACGATCCGGTCCGCGCGGGCGGCCGTGGTCAGCCGGTGCGCGACGACGAGTGTCGTACGCCGTCCCGCCAGGCGTTCCGCCGCCTGGTCGACCTGCGCCTCGGTGGCCAGGTCGAGGGCGGCCGTCGCCTCGTCGAGGAGCAGGATGTCGGGGTCGACGAGTTCGGCGCGGGCCAGCGCGATGAGCTGGCGCTGGCCGGCGGAGAGGTTGCGGCCGCGTTCGGCGACCTCGTGCAGGTAGCCGCCGTCGAGGGTGGCGATCATCTCGTGCGCGCCGACCGCGCGGGCCGCCGCCTCCACCTCGGCGTCGCCGGCGTCGGGGCGGCCGTAGGCGATGGCGTCGCGGACGGTGCCGGGGAAGAGGTACGCCTCCTGGGGGACGACGCCGAGCCGGTGCCGGTAGGCGGTCAGGTCGAGGTCGCGCAGGTCCCGCCCGTCGGCGGTGACCCGGCCGCCGGTCGGGTCGTAGTACCGCGCCACCAGCTTGACCAGTGTCGACTTGCCCGCGCCGGTCTCGCCGACGAAGGCGACGGTCTGCCCGGCGGGGATGCGCAGGTCGACGCCGGTGAGGGCCTCCTCGTCGGCGCCGTAGGCGAAGCGCACGTCCTCGAAGGCGATCTCGCCGCGCAGCGACTCCACGTCGAGGGGCTCGTCGGCGGACTTCGTCGACGTCGGTACGCGCAGCAGCTCCTGGATGCGGCCGAGCGACACGGACGCCTGCTGGTAGCCGTCGAAGACCTGGGAGAGCTGCTGCACGGGGGCGAAGAACAGGTCGATGTAGAGCAGGTACGCCACCAGCGCGCCGATGGTCAGGGTCGCGTCGTCGATCCGGCCGCCGCCCACGACGAGGACGGCCGCCGCGGCGACGGACGCCAGCAGCTGCACGAACGGGAAGTAGACCGAGATCAGCCACTGCCCGCGGATGCGGGCCTCGCGGTAGCTCAGGCTGCGCTCGGCGAACCGGCGCCCGCCGTCGTGCTCCCGCCGGAACGCCTGCACGATCCGGAGTCCGGCCACCGTCTCCTGGAGGTCGGCGTTGACCGTGGAGACCCGCTCCCGGGCCAGTTCGTACGCCTTGACGCTGGCCTTGCGGAAGAAGTACGTGCCGATGATCAGCGGCGGCAGCGTCGCGAAGACGACGAGGGCGAGCTGGAGGTCGATGACGAGCAGGACGCCCATGATGCCGAAGAAGGTGACGACGGAGACGAACGCGGTGACCAGGCCGGTCTGGAGGAACGTCGACAGCGCGTCGACGTCCGTCGTCATCCGCGTCATGATCCGGCCGGTCAGCTCGCGCTCGTAGTAGTCGAGGCCGAGCCGCTGGAGCTGGGCGAAGATCTTCAGCCGCAGCGAGTACAGGACGCGTTCGCCGGTCCGGCCGGTCATCCGGATCTCGCCGCGCTGCGCGGTCCACTGCGCGAGCACCGCGACCAGGCCGAGCAGCGAGGCGGCCCAGACCGCGCCGAGCGCGGCCCGGGTGACGCCGTCGTCGATGCCGTGCCGGATGAGCACCGGCAGCAGCAGGCCCATCCCGGCGTCGACGGCGACCAGCGCGAGGCTGACGAGGAGGGGCCGGCCGAAGCCGCGCAGGAGGCGGCGCAGCCCGTAGGACTTCTCGGGCCGTACGGCGGCCCGCTCGTCGATGTCCGGGGTGCCGGTGGCCGGCGGGAGCGCGTCGACCTGCGCGAGCAGCTCGGGGGTGGCGGGGGTACCGGCGAGGGCGGCGTCCCTGGGGGTGCGTTCGCCGGTCCACAGCCGGGGGGTGATGCCGCGTTCCGCGTCGAACTCGGCGTCCAGTTCGTCGCGGACGGAGGTGTCCTCGGCGGGCGCGGCGGTCCTCGCGGTGTGACCGGGCGAGACGCCGCCCAGCTCGTCGGGGTCGGTGAGCAGCCGCCGGTAGAGGGCGGAGCGCTCCTGGAGTTCCTCGTGCGTACCGATGTCGGCTAGGCGGCCCGCGTCGAGGACGGCTATGCGGTCGGCGAGGTTCAGAGTGGAACGGCGGTGCGCGATCAGCAGCGTCGTGCGGTCCCGCATGACCTCCCGCAGCGCCTCGTGGATCTCGTGTTCCACCCGGGCGTCGACGGCGGACGTCGCGTCGTCCAGGACCAGCAGCCGGGGATCGGTGAGGATCGCACGGGCCAGAGCGACGCGCTGGCGCTGACCGCCGGAGAGCGTCAGTCCCTGCTCGCCGACGGACGTGCCGTAGCCGTCGGGCAGCTCCCTGATGAACCCGTCGGCCTGCGCGGCCCGCGCGGCGGCCTCGATCTCCTCGTCGCTCGCGTCCGGCCGCCCGTAGGCGATGTTGGCGCGGACGGTGTCGGAGAAGAGGAAGGAGTCCTCCGGGACCGGCGCGATCGCGGCCCGCAGCGAGTCCAGGGTCAGCTCACGCACGTCGTGCCCGCCGACGAGGACCGCGCCGCCCGTCACGTCGTAGAAGCGCGGCAGCAGCATCGAGACGGTCGACTTGCCGGAGCCGGAGGCGCCGACGACGGCGAGGGTCTCGCCGGCCCGGATCGTGAGGGACAGCCCGTCGAGAACCGGGCGGCCCGGCTCGTAGCCGAAGGACACGTCGTCGAACTCGACGGTGGCGGGCGCGTCGGCGGGCAGCGCCTTGGTGCCGTCCTCGATGCCGGGTGCGGTGTCGATCAGCTCCAGGACGCGTTCCGTGCCGGCGCGGGCCTGCTGGCCGACGGTGAGGACCACGGCGAGCATCCGCACCGGGCCGACGAGCTGGGCGAGGTAGGTGGAGAACGCGACGAACGTGCCGAGGGTGATGTGCCCGTGCACGGCCAGCCAGCCGCCGAGGGCGAGCATGGCGACCTGGCCGAGGGCGGGCACCGCCTGGAGCGCCGGGGTGTAGGCGGCGTTCAGGCGGATGGTGCGCAGCCGCGCCGCGAACAGCTTCCGGCCGATCCCCCGCAGCTTCCCGGTCTCCTGCTCCTCCTGCCCGAAGCCCTTCACCACGCGTACGCCGCTGACGGCGCCGTCGACCACCCCGGCCACCGCCGCCGCCTGGGCCTGCGCGTACCAGGTGGCCGGGTGCAGCCGGGTGCGGCTGCGCCGGGCGATGAACCAGATCGCGGGTGCCACGGCGAGGGCGACGAGCGTGAGCGGCGGCGACAGCCACGCCATGATCACCAGGGACATCAGGAACAGCAGGAGGTTGCCGATGGTCATCGGCAGCATGAAGAGCAGGCCCTGGATCAGCTGGAGGTCGCTGGTGGCGCGGCCGACGACCTGCCCCGTGGACAGTTCGTCCTGCCGCCGCCCGTCGAGCCGCGTGATCGTCCCGTACATGTCGGTGCGCAGGTCGTGCTGGACGTCCAGGGCGAGCCGGCCGCCGTAGTAGCGGCGGACGAAGGTGAGGGCGTAGACGATGATCGCGGCGCCGACCAGGAGCCCGGCCCAGGTCCCCATGGACCGGGTCCCGTCCCCGATGACGTCGTCGATGATCACCTTGGTGATCAGCGGGACGACCGCCATGACGGCCATGCCGCCCAGCGAGGCGCCGAGGGCGAGGACGACGTCCTTGGGGTGCCGCCAGGCGTAACCCGCCAGTCGCCGTGCCCAGCCCTGTTGCTCGTCCACGCGGTGCCCTCCGGTCGTCCTGATCTGCCGGAGTCACCAACGCCGCGACGAGGCGATTTCATCCCGCCGCAACAATTCGCAGCCGGTAGAAGCGGGTCGTCTGGGTGGCGTTCTCGTTGTCGTCGCTGACGAGGAGCACGTCGAGACGGCCCTTGGTCCGGCCGGTGACCGCCATGCCCTCGATGTTGTCCAGCAGGGGGTTGGGCTGGGGCTGCTTGGCGGTGGCGCCGAGGGAGGGGCAGGAGGCGAGGTCGGTGAGGAGGGTCTTGCGGACCGCGCGGACACGGTCGGTGAGGGTCTCCGTACGGCTGGTGTCCGTGGCGCGGCGGGTGTCGGCCAGGTAGAGGCGGACGGTGTTGCCGACGCCGGAGGTGAAGCCGCGCTCCAGGACGAGCAGACTCCCGTCGGGCGTGGCGGTGATCTCGGGAACGCCGAGGCCGTCGTCGACCGGGTAGGCGTACTGCGCGCCGAGCCGCCAGTGGCCGCTCTCCGTCCGCTGCCAGGTCTGGAGGCGGACGAGACCGGTGTCGTCGCCGCTCAGCGCGTACTCCATCGACGCGACGAGGGTCCGGCCGTCCGCGAGCAGGGTCAGCCCCTCGAAGCTGCCGTTGGACCGGGCGCGCCCGGCGGGGGCGGTCCGCAGCGCGTCCGGCACGGGGAGGCGGTCGAGGATCTTCCCGGTCCGGGAGTAGCGGCGTACGGAGGGCTCGGTCTCGGAGGAGACCAGGTAGGTGCCGTCCCTGTCGACGACGAGTCCCTCGCTGTCCAGCGCGGCGCCGTTCTCGTCGGCGAGCGGGATCACGGAGCGGGGCTCCAGGGTCCTGGCATCGAGGCGGAAGAGGGAGGAGCGGTCGGAGAGGGCGGCGACCGTGCCGTGGCGGTCCGTGGCCAGCGCGGAGAAGTTGCCGACGTAGGTGTCCTCGTAGGTCGTCTTGTCGAGCGCGTCGGAGAAACCGGTGATCGACGCGGCGGGCGAGCAGGCGGCGGTACCGGTGGCCGCGCGGGGCACGGCGGCGGCGGCGCCGGCCGCCGTGAGGCAGGTGGCGGCCGCCAGTCCGGCGGTGACGGCGGCGAGTGCGGTACGCAGACGGGAGGGGTGCATGGCGGCACGGTACGGCGGGTGGGTGACGGGGGGTGGGCGCGGAAGGGAACTTGTGGGCCGTTGTCGATCCGGGGCGTTCTCGTTCGACGTGTCCGTGAAATGTGGAACGTGGGAACCGAGGAGGATGCGGTGGGTCAGTTGCTGCGCGTCATGAACTTCTGTGTCTCGGCCGACGGGATCGCCGCCGGTGAGCGGCAGAGCCTGGAGAACCCGTTCGGGCTGCCCGGCGCGGAACGGCTCTTCTCCTGGGCCGGAGCCACCGCGAGCTGGCCGGCGCGGACCGATCCCGGGGGCAGCCGGGGCCTGGACGACTACTTCACCCGTGACTTCGCGCGGAACATCGGCGCCGAGATCATGGGCCGCAACAAGTTCGGCCCCCAGCGGGGTCCGTGGTCGGACCACGAGTGGCGGGGCTGGTGGGGCGACGAGCCGCCGTTCCACACGCCGGTGCTGGTCCTGACCCATCACGAGCGGCCCTCGATCACCCTCTCCGACACCACGTTCCACTTCGTCGGCGGCGACCCGGCGGCGGTCCTCGCCCGTGCCCGGGAGGCGGCGCGCGGCAAGGACGTACGGCTCGGTGGCGGGGTCACCACCGTCCGCGCGTTCCTCACCGCCGGACTCGTCGACACGCTGCACGTGGCGGTGGCGCCGGTGATTCTCGGCTCGGGTCTGCGCCTGTGGGAGTCGCCCGAGGAACTGCTCGACCGGTACCACCTGGAGGTCGTGCCGAGCGCGAGCGGGGTGACGCATCACCTGTTCTGGCGTCGGTGACGGCAGCCGCCGGGGTCAGGGGCTGGCGATGAGCCGGTCCAGGGCGATGCGGTGTACGTCGGTCAGGGCGTCGCGCATGCAGGTGAGGAGGTAACGGAGCTGGTCGGATGTCGACCCGGGGTCGGCGAGGAGGTCGTCGGCGTGGGCGAGCAGTTGCTTGGCCATCTCCAGCTGCTTGGTCTCGATGGTGTCGGCGAGGCGGGAGAGGGGTCCTGTGCCGTCGGTCAGCAGGTAGCAGGGGTAGCCCTCCGGGCCGGTCCAGGGAAGTCGCCGGGCGATGCGGAAGTGGTCGGTCATTTGGGCCGCCGTCTCTCTGAGTAGCGATGGGCTCACAGAGTGGATTCGTCGCGGCTAGGCTCGCCAGGGGTACGGATGTGACGGGCGCTTTGTCACGCGGGGGCGGACGGATGAGCAACACCTACGGCAACTGGCTCAAGCAGCAGCGGGAAGCCGCCGGGGCGACACAGCAGCAACTGGCCGACCTCGCCCTGATGACGCGATCACACATCGCGCACATCGAGGCGGGACGGCGTGTGCCGTCGCCGGAGGACGCACGGCGCCTGGACGCGGTCCTGAACACGGGGAATGTGCTGAGCAGCTTCCTGCCGGAGGGGGAGCCTGCGGTCGCCGACTATTTCGAGGCGGTACGCCTGCTCGAACAACAGGCGGTGATGATCCGGGAGTTCGCCCTGTCGTTCGTCCCGGGCATCCTCCAGACCGAAAGATACGCGCGCGCGGTTCTCACCCCGGCTTATCCCCGTGTGAGCCCGGAGTCATGTCGGAGCAGATCAGCCATCTCGTACGCCTTGCGGAGAGCGCACGGATCCAGCTCCACATCGTCCCCTTCGCCGTCGGAGCGCATCCCCTCCTGGGCAACATGTATACGCTGATGTGGTTCGAGGATCAGCCCCCGGTGGCATACGGAGAGGGCCTGTTCATGGGCAAGGTGCACGACGCTCCGGCCGTGGTGCAGGAGTTGCAGCATCGCTACGACTTCACGCTGGGCAACGCGCTGCCGGCCGAGGAAACACTGTCCCTGCTCAGGGCAATCGCGAAGGAGCATGAACGCCATGTCTGACGGGACCATGAGCAACGCCGCGGCGCTGAACGGCTGGCGGAAGTCTTCGTACAGCAATGACCAGGCGGGGAGTTGCCTGGAAGTCATCGACGGATACGGGGGCGGGGTGCCCGTGCGCGATTCCAAGGTCGGGGACGGGCCCGCCGTGGTGTTCTCCGTCTCGGGGTGGGCGGCGTTCGTCGGAGCCGTACGGCAGGCTCACGCATTCACAGACTGCTCCTAGACACGGGACAGTCCGCACTCATCGCGAGTGTGGAAGGTGGTCCGGTGACATCAGCCACCGATCCCCAGACCACCGCGAGCGCCGGGCCCCCCGAGGCACCCCCGCGCACGCCCGCCGCGCCCCGCTGGTCGCTGCCCGCTCTCCTGGCGATCCTCGTCCTGGCCGGGGTGCTGTACTCCTGGAACCTGTCCTCCTCCGGACTCAACAGCTTCTACAGCGCCGCCGTCCTCAGCGGCACCGAGAGCTGGAAGGCGTGGTTCTTCGGGTCGCTGGACGCGGGGAACTTCCTCACCGTCGACAAGCCGCCGCTGGCGCTGATGGTGATGGGCCTGTCGTGCCGGGTCTTCGGGTACGGCACCTGGCAGATGATGGCGCCGATGATCGTGGCCGCGCTGGCGACGATCTGGATCCTGCACACGTCGGTGAAGCGGGTGTGGGGCCACGGCGCGGCGACGGTCGCCGCGCTGGTCCTCGCCCTCACCCCGATCACCGTCGCCATCAACCGGGACAACAACCCCGACACGCTGCTGGTCTTCCTGATGGTGAGCGGGGCGGCGCTGGGGCTGCGGGCGGTCCGCACCGACCGGCTGCTGCCGCTGCTCGGCTCGGCGGTCTGCTTCGGACTGGCCTTCAACACGAAGATGCTCCAGGGGTACATCGCGCTGCCTGCCGTCTTCCTGGTGTACGTGTACGCCTCGCGGCTCGGCTGGGTGAAGAAGGTACGGAACCTGGTGCTCGCCGCCGTCGCGCTGGCGGTGTCGTCCTTCTGGTGGGCGGCGGCCGTGTCCATGGTCCCCGCCGACTCGCGGCCCTACATCGGCGGCTCCACCGACGGCAGCGCCTGGGACCTGATCATGGGCTACAACGGCCTCGGCCGGGTCTTCGGCGGTGACGGCAACGGCGGGGGCGGCGGCGGAGGCGGGGGCAGCTTCGCCGGGACCGCCGGGATCGGCCGGATGTTCAACGACGTGCTGGGCGGCCAGATCTCCTGGCTGCTGCCCTTCGCGGGCATCGCGCTCGTCGGCGGCCTGGTGCTGTGCGGACGCGCGCCGCGCACCGACCTGACCCGGGCCGCGCTGGTGCTGTGGGGCGGCTGGACCGCGCTGCACTTCCTGACGTTCAGCATGGCCGAGGGCACGATGCACCCGTACTACACGACCGCGCTCGCGCCCGGCATCGCGGCGCTGTGCGGAGGCGGCGGCGTGATGCTGCTGCGCGCCTTCCGCGCCGACCGGCGCTGGGTGTGGGTCCTCCCCCTGGCCCTCGGGATCACCGGGATCTGGGCGATCGTGCTGCTGCGCCGCGCCTCGGGCTGGAACACCTGGCTGTGGCCGGCGATCGCGGTGGTGATGGCGCTGGCCATCGCGGGCCTGCTGGTCTTCCGCTCCGGCCGCCGCGTCCGGCTCCTCGCGGTCTCGGTGGCCGCCGCGGTCGTCGCCTCCGTGGCGGGTCCGGCGGCGTACGCCTGGTCGGTCCCGTCCGGTTCGGGCGGCGGCATGGGCGGCACCAACCCGACGGCCGGTCCGACGACCGGCAGCGGGATGGGCGGACCGGGCGGCGGCGGAGGCGGCATGGCCGGCGGCCCCGGCGGCGGTAGCGGAGACGGAGAAGGAGAGGGAGGCGCGCAGAGCGGTGGTCAGATGCCGGGCGGCGGCCAGATGCCGGGCGGCGGTGGCGAGATGCCCGGCGGCCAGGCGGGCGGCGGCTTCCCCAGCGGGGGCGACGCCCCCCAGGGCGGCGGCACGCCTCCCAGCGGCTCGTCCGAGGACGGCTCCTCCGAAGCGGGCGGCACGTCCGAGAACGGCACCGGCGGCCCGGGTGGCGGCATGGGCGGCGGCGGCATGGGCGGCGGCATGGACGGAACCAGCACCGAACTCGTCTCGTACCTGAAGAAGCACCAGGACGGTGCGACGTGGCTGCTCGCCGTGTCCAGTTCGCAGAGCGCCGCGCAGCTCATCCTGAGCAGCGGTGAGCCGGTCATCTCGATGTGGGGCTGGTCCGGCAGCGACAAGGCGATGACCCTGGCCAAGCTCAAGGAGCTGGTGAAGAGCGGGCAGCTGCACTACATCCAGCTCTCCGGCGGCGGCATGGGCGGCGGAGGCATGGGCGGCGACTCCTCGCTGAGCACCGAGGTCACCGAGTGGGTGCAGAAGCACGGCACGGCGGTGGACGCGAGCGACTACAGCGCCGACAGCGACGACAGCGACAGCAGCCAGTCCTCGTCATCTTCCTCCTCGCTCTACCGGCTCGACCCGGCGGACGTCACCTGACCCTCCCCCGTACGCATGTGCGGCCCGTCCTCTTTCGAAGGAGAGGACGGGCCGTCCGGCGTCGGCTTACGTAATGGACACGCAAAGTCCATCCATTCGCCGCATGTTCATGTCACTCTCGCGTCACCGCTCCATTCAACACGCGTAGATCGGACACCCCACATGCTCGCGATACGCACACGGCGCCGCACCGCGGTGGCGCTCGCCACGGCCGTCGTCCTCGCCGGCCTCGCCGCCGCATCCCCCACGGCGACCGCCACGACGACGGACTACGACAGCACGTACTACAAGAACGCGATCGGCAAGACGGGGACGAGCCTCAAGTCCTCACTGCACACGATCATCAGCAGCCAGACGAAGATCTCGTACTCGGCGGTCTGGGACGCGCTGAAGGCGACCGACCAGGACCCGAACAACAGCGGCAACGTGATCCTGCTCTACAGCGGCGTCTCCCGCAGCAAGTCCCTCAACGGCGGTGACGTCGGCGACTGGAACCGCGAGCACACCTGGGCCAAGTCCCACGGCGACTTCGGCGAGGCGACCGGCCCCGGCACCGACCTGCACCACCTGCGTCCGGCCGACGTCCAGGTCAACAGCGTCCGCGGCAACAAGGACTTCGACAACGGCGGCAGCACCGTGTCCAACGGTGGCGGCAGCCTCACCGACTCCGACTCCTTCGAGCCGCGCGACGCCGACAAGGGCGACGTCGCGCGGATGATCCTCTACATGGCCGTGCGCTACGAGGGCGACGACGGCTGGGCCGACCTGGAGCCCAACGAGAAGGTCAACAACGGCAGCAACCCGTACATCGGCAAGCTCTCCGTGCTCAAGCAGTGGAACGACGAGGACCCGCCCAGCGCCTTCGAGGAGAAGCGCAACCAGGTCATCTACGACAGCTACCAGCACAACCGGAACCCGTTCATCGACCACCCGGAGTGGGTCGAGGCGATCTGGTAGGCCGTCAGCCCAGGTGGGTCGGCGCGAACATCCGCAGGACCGCCGGGAGCACGACCACCGACGGTCCCGGGGTGGCCAGCGCCCCGGCGAGGTCCTTCTCCAGCGTCTCCGGGGAGGTGCGGACCGCCGGTACGCCGAACGACTCGGCGAGCGCCACGAAGTCCGGGCCGGTCAGGTCGGTCGCCGTGGCCTCGCCGTAGGCGTCGGTCATGTAATCGCGCAGGATGCCGTAGCCGCCGTCGTCGACGATCAGCCAGGTGACGTCGAGGCCGTGCTGGCGGGCGGTGGCGAGTTCGGCGGTCGAGTACAGCGCGCCGCCGTCGCCCGACACCGCGAGCACGGGGCGGGTCGGGTCGGCGACGGCCGCGCCGAGCGCGGCCGGGAAGGCGTAGCCGAGGCCGCCGGCGCCCTGCGCCGAGTGCATGGTGTTGGGGCCCTTGGCGTCAAACGCCGACCAGGCCCAGTAGGCCAGGATCGTCATGTCCCAGAAGGACGGCGCGGTGGCCGGCAGGGCGCGGCGTACCGCGTCCAGCACCCTCCGCTCCAGGGCGAGATCCTGGGCGTCGAGGCGGGCGCGGACCCGGTCCAGTACGGCGCGTACCCGCTCCGCGGCGCCGGGGTCGGTGCGCTCCCCGGCCGTCTCCAGCAGGGCCTGGAGGGCGAGGCGGGCGTCGGCGTGGATGCCGAGGGCGGGGTGGTTGGACTCCAGTTTGCCGAGGTCGGCCTCGATCTGGACGACCCGGCCGCGGGGCTCGAACGTGTGGTAGTTCGAGGAGAGTTCGCCGAGGCCGGAGCCGACCACGAGGAGGACGTCGGCGTCCTCCAGGAAGTCCGTGATGTGCCGGTCCTCCAGCCAGGAGCCCAGCGAGAGCGGGTGGGCGGCGGGGAAGGCGCCCTTGCCGCCGAAGGTGGTGACGACGGGCGCGGCGAGGCGTTCGGCGAGCTGGCGGAGTTTGCGGGAGGCGTCCGCGCGGACCACTCCGCCGCCGGCGACGATCGCGGGGCGTTCGGCGCGGGTCAGCAGGTCGGCGGCGACGGCGGTCAGCTCCACCCGGGGGACCAGTTCCTCGGGGGCGGCGTCCACGCCGGTCACCACCGGCAGCACCGCCTCGGCGGCCAGGACGTCCTGCGGGATCTCCACCCACACCGGGCCGTGCGGGGCGGTCAGCGCGGACTGCCACGCCTCGGCGATCGCGGACGGGATCTGCGACCGGGTGCGGACGGTGTGCACGGACTTCACGACGCCCCGGAACGACGCCGCCTGGTCGGGGAGTTCGTGGAGGTAGCCGTGGCGGCCGCCGCCCAGGCCCGCGACCGGGACCTGGCTGGAGATCGCCAGTACGGGCGCGGAGGCGGCGCGGGCCTCCTGGAGCGCGGGCAGTGACATGAGGGCGCCGGGGCCGGTGGAGAGCAGCAGGGGTGCGGCCTCCCCGGTGACGCGGCCGTAGGCGTCGGCGGCGAAGGCCGCGTTGTTCTCCATGCGCAGGCCGACGTAGCGCAAGGAGGAGCGGTGCAGGGCGTCGTACAGGCCGAGCGCGTGCTGGCCGGGGAGTCCGAAGACGGTGGTCGCGCCGAGGCCCGCGAGGGTCTCCACGACCAGGTCCGCGCCGGTGCGGCCGGCGGGCGGGGCGAGCGCGGCCTCCGTCTGGGCGGCGGTCGGGCGGAGGACCAGGTCGTGGTCGTGGGTCATCGGGAACGCGCCTCGGCAATCGTGCGGGTCATGAGGGTGGTCAGTTCGTACGCGGTGTGGGAGGCCGCCACCGACGTGATCTCCGCGTGGTCGTACGCGGGGGCCACCTCGACGACGTCCGCCGACACCAGGTTGCACGATGCCAGGCCGCGCAGGATCTCCAGGAGTTCCCGGGAGGTCATGCCGCCGGCCTCGGGGGTGCCGGTGCCGGGGGCGTGCGCCGGGTCGAGGCAGTCGATGTCGATCGAGATGTACAGCGGGCGGTCGCCGACGCGCTGGCGGAGCTGGTCGGCGACCTCGTCGACGCCGCGCCGCATGACGTCCGCCGACGTCACGATGCCGAAGCCCATCTTCTCGTCGTCGGTGAGGTCCTGCTTGCCGTAGAGCGGGCCGCGGGTGCCGACGTGGGAGAGGGCGGACGTGTCGAGGATGCCCTCCTCGACGGCGCGGCGGAAGGGCGTGCCGTGGGTGTACTCGGCGCCGAAGTAGGTGTCCCAGGTGTCGAGGTGGGCGTCGAAGTGGAGCAGGGCCACGGGTCCGTGGATCTTGGCGACGGAGCGCAGCAGCGGCAGGGCGATGGTGTGGTCGCCGCCGAGGGTCATCAGGCGGGCGCCGGTGGCGAGCAGGTCGTCGGCGGCGGCCTCGACCGTCTCGACGGCCTCCTCGATGCGGAAGGGGTTGACGGCTATGTCACCGGCGTCGGCGACCTGGGCGAGGGCGAACGGCGAGGCGTCCTGCGCGGGGTTGTACGGGCGCAGCAGGCGGGACGCCTCGCGGATGGCGTTGCCGCCGAAGCGGGCGCCGGGCCGGTAGGAGACGCCGGAGTCGAAGGGGACGCCCACGACGGCGACGTCGGCGGCCGGGACCTCGTCCAGGCGGGGCAGCCGGGCGAAGGTGGCGGGCCCGGCGTAGCGCGGGACCCGGGAGGAGTCGACGGGTCCGCGGGGGGTGTCGTTGCTGCTCATGGCTTCGACCCTAGGCGGCCGGGGAGCGGCTGCGAAGTGTACGTTTCCTCCATCCGGGGCCGTGCCCACCCGCCGGAACGTACACAACGAAGGTGGTGGCCCGCGTCCCCTCGGGTGACGTGGCGAGGACTCGTACCGGCGGCTGCCCCACAATGGGAGTCATGCCGATACCCGTGACACCCAGCCGCGCCGAACTCGTCGACCATCTCGTCCGTACCCGGATCGCGGGCGAGGTCGCCACGCCCCGCGAGAACAACCTCTCGCACTACCGGAAGCTGGCGAACGGCGACCGCAACTACTGGCTCGGCCTGGAACTGGGCGACCGCTGGACCGACGAGCAGGACGTGCTCGCGGTGATGGCGGAGCGGGTCGGCGTCGACGACGACGCCGAGCACCGGTACGGGCAGGACACCATCGACCCGGAGCTGACCGTGGCCGGTCTCGAACGGCTCGCGGGGCGGCTGCGCAAGGCGGCCGACAGTGCGCAGCGGGTGCTGTTCGCCACCGGTCACCCGGGGGGTCTGCTGGACGTGCACCGCGCGACGGCCGCCGCGCTGCGGGCGGCGGGCTGCGAGATCGTCGTGATCCCGGAGGGGTTGCAGACGGACGAGGGGTACGTGGTGCAGTTCGCGGACGTGGCGGTGCTGGAGCACGGCGCCACGCTGTGGCACACGCACTCGGGCGAGCCGATGAAGGCGATCCTGACCGGGCTGGAGCGCGAGGGCCGTCCGCTGCCCGACCTGGTCGTCGCCGACCACGGCTGGGCGGGGTACGCGGGGCAGCACGGGGTGGACTCGTGCGGGTACGCCGACTGCAACGACCCGGCGCTGTTCCTCGCCGAGTCCGAGGGGACCGTGCAGGTGACGATCCCGCTGGACGACCATGTCCTCAGCCCCCGCTACTACGACCCGATGACGGCGTATCTGCTGGCGGAGGCGGGTCTGGCGTAGCCGCGGTCCCGCCGGGCGTCGGGTCCAGGTAGACCCGGCGCACCATCGGGAACAGTTCCCGCAGCCGCCGCTCGGCCTGTTCCGAGGCCCGTTCGACCTGGGCGGCGGTCGCGATGTCCCGGAAGTCGACCTTGGCGGCGACCAGTGCCTCGCGGGGTCCCTGGACGAGGGTGGTCAGTTCGAGTACGGCGTCGATGGGCTCGATCGCCAGCAGTTCGGCGCGGATGCGTTCGCGTGCGGGGCGGGGCAGCGCGCGGCCGATGAGGAACTCGGCGTTGGACCGGCCGAGCACCCAGGCGACGTGGAGCAGCAGCGCGCCGATGCACAGGGACGCGGCGCCGTCCCAGACGCCCGAGCCGGTGAGCTGTCCGCCGAGGAGTCCGCCGGCGGCGAGGACCAGGCCGACGAGGGCGGCGGAGTCCTCCATGACGACGGCCTTGACGGCGGTGTCGGGGGTGCGGCGCAGATAGCGGCCGAACGGTACCCGGGCGCGGGCGGCCTCGCCGCGGGCCTGTTTCACGCCGGTGCGCAGGGAGTAGCCCTCCAGCAGGAAGGCGACGGCGAGGACGAGGTAGGACAGGAGCGGGTCGCCGAGTTCCTCGCCCCGGGCGAGGGTGTGGACGCCGTCGTAGATCGAGAAGACGGCGCCGCCGACGAAGGTGGCGACGGCGGCGAGCAGCGCCCAGATGTACCGCTCGGGGCCGTGGCCGAGGGGGTGGTCCTCGTCGGCGGGGCGGGCGCCGCGTTTGAGGGAGGTCAGCAGCAGGACCTCGGTGACGGTGTCGGCGACGGAGTGCGCGGCTTCGGAGAGCATGGCGCTGGAGCCGCTGATGACGCCCGCGACGGCTTTGGCCAGGGCGATGCCGAGGTTGGCGACGGCGGCGACGATGACCGTCGTGGTGCTCTCGCCGCCGCCCGTGCCTGATGGGTGATCGTTTACCGCCATGGTCCTCAGTGTTCCCGAGGGACGCGGACCACGCCTTCCTGGATCACCGACAGGGCGAGTCGCCCGTCCTGGGTGTAGATGCTGGCCTGGCCGAGGCCCCGGCCGCCGTGCGCCGACGGGGACCGCTGGTCGTAGAGGAGCCATTCGTCGGCGCGGAAGGGCCGGTGGAACCACATGGCGTGGTCCAGGGAGGCCCCGACGACGTCGCCGACGGCCCAGCCGCCCCGGCCGTGCGCGAGGAGCACGGAGTCGAGGAGGGTCATGTCGGAGACGTACGTGGCGAGGACGGTGTGCAGGAGCGGGTCGTCGGCGAGTTTGCCGGCGGTGCGGAACCAGACCTGGGAGCGCGGCTCGCGGGGGGTGCCGTAGTCGCCGTACGGGGGGTCGTTGACGTACCGCAGGTCCACGGCGGCGCGGGCTTCGAGGAACCGGTCGACCGTCGCGGCGGGCAGGTGCGGGTAGGAGCGCAGCCGCTCGGCGTTGGTGGGGAGCGTCTCCGGGTCCGGCGCGGGCGGCATCGGCTCCTGGTGGTCGAGGCCGTCCTCGTACAGCTGGAAGGAGGCCGACAGCGTGAAGACCGGTTTGCCGTGCTGGACGGCGACGACGCGGCGGGTGGTGAAGGAGCGGCCGTCGCGGAGCCGGTCGACCTCGTAGACGATGGGCGCGCCGGGGTCGCCGGGGCGCAGGAAGTAGGCGTGCAGGGAGTGGGCGTGCCGGTCCTCGGGGACGGTGCGCCCGGCGGCGACCATGGCCTGGGCCGCGACCTGTCCGCCGAAGACGCGGGGGACGACGGCGGACCGGGACCGGCCGCGGAACATGTCCCGCTCGATCCGCTCCAGGTCGAGCAGATCGAGCAGGGAGTCGAGAGCCTCGCTCATGCCGGGTGGGTCACAGGCCCATGTTCTTCGCGATGATCATCTTCATGACCTCGCTGGTGCCGCCGTAGATGCGGTTGACGCGGTTGTCGGCGTACAGGCGGGCGATCGGGTACTCGTTCATGTAGCCGTAGCCGCCGTGCAGCTGGAGGCAGCGGTCGATGACGCGGTGCGCGACCTCGGTGGTGAAGAGCTTGGCGGAGGCGGCCTCGGCGGCGGTCAGCTCACCGGCGTCCAGGGCTTCCAGGGCGCGGTCGGCGACGGCCTCGGCGGCGTCGACCTCGGCCTGGCAGGCGGCCAGCTCGAACTTGGTGTTCTGGAAGGACGCGACGGTCTTGCCGAAGACCGTGCGGTCGGTGACGTAGTTCTGGGCGAACCGGACGGCGGCCTTGGCCTGCGCGTAGGCGCCGAAGGCGATGCCCCAGCGCTCGGAGGGCAGGTTGGCGCCGAGGTAGGAGAAGCCCTTGTTCTCCTCGCCGAGGAGGTCCTCGACGGGGACCTTGACGTCGACGAAGGCCAGCTCGGCGGTGTCGGAGGTCTTCAGGCCGAGCTTGTCGAGCTTGCGGCCGACGGAGTAGCCCTCGGACTTGGTGTCGACGGCGAAGAGGGAGATGCCGTGGCGGCGGTCCTCGGCCGTGGGCGGTGCGGTGCGGGCGCAGACGATGACGCGGTCGGCGTGGACGCCGCCGGTGATGAAGGTCTTGGCGCCGTTGAGGACGTAGTGGGTGCCGTCCTCGCTCAGCTTGGCGGTGGACTTCATGCCCGCGAGGTCGGAGCCGGTGCCCGGCTCGGTCATCGCGATCGCCCACATCTCCTCGGCGGAGACGAACTTGGGCAGGAAGCGCTTCTTCTGCTCGTCGGTGGCGAGCATCTTGAGGTAGGGCAGGGCGAGCAGCACGTGCACGCCGGAGCCGCCGAAGGTGACGCCCGCGCGGGCGGTCTCCTCGTACTGGACCGCCTCGAACTTGTGGCTCTCCAGGCCGGCGCCGCCGAACTCCTCGGGGACGTTGATGCCGAAGAGGCCCAGCTCGGCGAGCTTGTAGTAGAACTCGCGGGGCACGATGCCCTCGGTGAACCACTTGTCGTACTCCGGTACGACCTCGGCCTCGATGAAGGCGCGGAGGGTCTCCCGGAACGCCTCGTGATCCTCGTTGAACACCGTACGGCGCATGCCGCCACCTCCACCGGGTACGTCTGTCTAAGCGCTTGCTCAGAGTTCACCGTACCGGCGGGTAGGCAGAGGCGTCCAGAGTGCCCAGCGGGTAACCCTCGTCACTCCCCCTCCGCCGCCGCCGCGAACGCGCCGCGGGCCATGCGGTGCAGCAGCGAGGCGGTGCCCGCCCGGCCCGGCAGCGAGCCGGGGCGGCCGAGGTGCGGGGTGGAGTTCAGCAGGCCGAAGACCGAGTGGACGGCCGAGCGGGCGGTGGGCTCGGCGACGGCGGGCCAGACCCCGCGCACCACCTCCACCCACAGCTCGACGTACTGCCGCTGGAGCTGGCGCACCAGCTTGCGGTCGCTGTCCCGGAGGCGGTCCAGCTCGCGGTCGTGCAGGGTGATGAGCGGGCGGTCGTCGAGCGCGAAGTCGATGTGGCCCTCGATCAGCGAGTCGAGGACCGCCTCCGGGGCGCCCTCACCGGCCTCGGCCAGCCGCCGCTTCGCACCCGTCAGGAGCTGACCGCTGATGCCGACCAGCAGCTCGGCGAGCATCGCGTCCTTGCCGGCGAAGTGCCGGTACAGACCCGGCCCGCTGATGCCGACCGCCGCCCCTATCTCGTCCACGCCCACCCCGTGGAAACCGCGCTCGGCGAAGAGCCGCGCGGCCTCCTTCAGGATCTGCTCGCGTCGGGTCGGGGCGTCGGTTCTCGTGGCCATGCGCCAATTCTAGACAGGGAGGTTAGCGGTCGTTAACCTGTGGGACATACGTGTTAACGCTCATTAACAACGGGCTCACCGAGACAGGGGGCGCGAGATGCACGACGAGGCGCCGGAGCTGACCAGCGCGGCCGACCCCGCGTCGGCGGCCTTCCGGGCCAACGAGGAGGCGCAGCGCGCGCTGGCCGAGGAGCTGCGCGCCCGGCTGGCCGCGGCCCGCCTCGGCGGCGGCGAGCGGGCCCGCGCCCGGCACACCGCGCGCGGCAAGCTGCTGCCGCGCGAGCGCGTGGACCGCCTCCTCGACACCGGGTCGCCCTTCCTGGAACTCGCGCCGCTGGCGGCGGAGGGGATGTACGACGGACAGGCGCCGGCCGCCGGGGTGGTCGCCGGGATCGGCCGGGTGAGCGGCCGGGAGTGCGTGATCGTCGCCAACGACGCCACCGTCAAGGGCGGCACGTACTACCCGATGACGGTCAAGAAGCACCTGCGCGCCCAGGAGGTGGCCCTGGAGAACCGGCTGCCGTGCCTGTACCTGGTCGACTCGGGCGGGGCGTTCCTGCCGATGCAGGACGAGGTCTTCCCCGACCGGGACCACTTCGGGCGGATCTTCTACAACCAGGCCCGGATGTCGGCCGCGGGCATCCCGCAGATCGCGGCGGTCCTCGGCTCGTGCACGGCGGGCGGGGCGTACGTCCCGGCGATGAGCGACGAGGCGGTGATCGTCCGCGGCCAGGGCACGATCTTCCTGGGCGGACCGCCGCTGGTGAAGGCGGCCACCGGTGAGGTGGTCACCGCGGAGGAGCTGGGCGGCGGCGAGGTCCACGCGCGCGTGTCGGGCGTGACCGACCACCTCGCCGAGGACGACGCGCACGCGCTGCGCGTCGTGCGCACCATCGTGGACACGCTGCCCGCGCGCGGCCCGCTGCCCTGGCAGGTCCGCCCGGTCACCGAGCCGAAGGCCGACCCGTCGGGGCTGTACGGTGTCGTGCCCGCCGACTCCCGCACCCCCTACGACGTGCGGGAGGTCATCGCGCGCGTGGTGGACGGCTCGCGGTTCGCGGAGTTCAAGGCGGAGTTCGGGCAGACGCTGGTGACCGGCTTCGCACGGATCCACGGGCATCCGGTGGGGATCGTCGCCAACAACGGCATCCTGTTCGCCGAGTCCGCGCAGAAGGGCGCCCACTTCATCGAGCTGTGCGACCAGCGCGGCGTCCCGCTGGTCTTCCTCCAGAACATCTCCGGCTTCATGGTCGGCAAGGACTACGAGGCCGGCGGCATCGCCAAGCACGGCGCGAAGATGGTGACCGCCGTCGCCTGCACGCGCGTACCGAAGCTGACGGTGGTGATCGGCGGTTCGTACGGCGCGGGCAACTACTCGATGTGCGGCCGGGCCTACTCCCCCCGCTTCCTGTGGATGTGGCCCGGCGCCAAGATCTCGGTGATGGGCGGCGAGCAGGCCGCGTCCGTGCTGGCGACCGTCAAGCGGGACCAGGCCGAGGCGCGCGGCGAGGAGTGGCCGGCCGAGGCGGAGGAAGCCTTCAAGGCGCCGGTCCGCGAGCAGTACGAGCGCCAGGGCAACGCCTACTACGCCACCGCCCGCCTCTGGGACGACGGCGTCATCGACCCCGCCGACACCCGCCGGGTGCTGGGGCTGGCCCTGACCGCGTGCGGCAACGCGCCGCTCGGTGAACCGCGCTTCGGCGTCTTCCGGATGTGAGGGGGAGCAACAGCATGTTCGACACGGTGCTCGTGGCCAACCGGGGCGAGATCGCCGTCCGCGTCATCCGCACCCTGCGGGCGCTGGGCGTGCGCTCGGTGGCCGTCTTCTCCGACGCGGATGCCGGCGCCCGGCACGTCCGGGAGGCCGACACGGCGGTCCGGATCGGGCCGCCGCCCGCCGCGGAGAGCTACCTCTCGGCGGAGCGGCTCCTGGAGGCCGCCGCGCGGACCGGCGCGCAGGCCGTCCACCCGGGGTACGGGTTCCTCTCCGAGAACGCGGAGTTCGCGCGGGCGTGCGAGGCGGCGGGGCTGGTCTTCGTCGGTCCGCCCGCCGACGCGATCGCCCTGATGGGCGACAAGATCCGGGCCAAGGAGACGGTGGGCGCGGCGGGCGTGCCGGTCGTCCCCGGCGGCCGCGACCCCGACCTCGCCGAGGCGGCCCGCGCGCTGGGCGCTCCGGTGCTGCTGAAGCCGTCGGCGGGCGGCGGCGGCAAGGGCATGCGGCTGGTGCGGGACCTGACGGCGCTGGACGAGGAGATCGCCGCGGCCCGCCGGGAGGCCCGCGCCTCCTTCGGGGACGACACGCTGCTCGTGGAGCGGTGGGTGGACCGGCCCCGGCACATCGAGATCCAGGTGCTGGCCGACGGCCACGGCACCGTGGTGCACCTGGGCGAGCGGGAGTGTTCGCTCCAGCGCCGGCACCAGAAGGTGATCGAGGAGGCGCCGAGCGTCCTGCTGGACGCGGCGACACGGGCGGCGATGGGCGAGGCGGCGGTGCGGGCGGCCCGCTCCTGCGGCTACCGGGGCGCGGGCACCGTGGAGTTCATCGTCCCCGGCGGCGACCCGTCCTCGTACTGCTTCATGGAGATGAACACCCGCCTCCAGGTGGAGCACCCGGTCACCGAACTCGTCACCGGGCTCGACCTGGTGGAGTGGCAGCTGCGGGTGGCGGCGGGCGAGCCGCTCGGCTTCACCCAGGACGAGGTGGTGCTCACCGGGCACGCGGTGGAGGCCCGCCTCTGTGCCGAGGACCCGGCGCGCGGTTTCCTCCCGACCGGCGGCACGGTCCTCAGCCTCCGCGAACCGGACGGCGACGGCGTCCGCACCGACTCCGGGCTCGACGAGGGCACGGAGGTCGGCAGCCTGTACGACCCGATGCTGGCCAAGGTGATCGCGTACGGCCCCGACCGCGCGACCGCGCTTCAGAAGCTCCGCGCGGCCCTGGCGGAGACGGTGACGCTGGGCGTGCCGACCAACGCCGGGTTCCTCCGGCGGCTCCTCGCGCACCCCTCGGTGGCGGCGGGCGAACTGGACACCGGGCTGGTGGAGCGCGCGCTGGACACCCTGGTCGGCGGGGAGGTCCCCGAGGAGGTGTACGAGGCGGCGGCGGCCGTACGGCTGCACGCGCTGGCACCGGCCGGTGACGGCTGGACGGACCCCTTCTCGGTGCCGGACGGGTGGCGGGCGGGCGGTGAGCCGAAGCCGCCCGCCTTCCACCTGAAGGTGACCGAGCCGGTCGAGTACACCCCGCGCGGCACCCACACCGTCACCGACGACACGGTCTCCGTGACGCTGGACGGCGTCCGGCACACCTTCCATCGGGCCGGTGACCGGCTCGGCCGCGACGGCGACGCCTGGCACGTGCGCGACCACGACCCGGTCACCGCCTCCCTCACCGGCCAGGACCGGGCGGGCGCCGACTCGCTGACCGCGCCGATGCCGGGGACGGTGACGGTGGTGAAGGCCGCCGTCGGCGACGAGGTGAGCGCCGGTCAGAGCCTGCTGGTGGTCGAGGCGATGAAGATGGAGCACGTCATCTCCGCCCCGCACGCCGGCACGGTCACCGAGCTGGACGTCACCCCGGGCACGACGGTCGCCATGGACCAGGTGCTGGCGGTCGTCGCACCGGCCGAGGAGGAACAGTGACGCTGCCGATGGAGATCCCCGCGCCGGGTCTGCCCGCCCGGGTCCGTATCCACGAGGTCGGCCCGCGCGACGGCCTGCAGAACGAGAAGGCGACCGTTCCGGTGGAGGTCAAGGCGGAGTTCGTCCGGCGACTGGCCGAGGCGGGCCTGACCACGATCGAGGCGACCAGCTTCGTCCACCCGAAGTGGGTGCCGCAGCTCGCGGACGCCGAGGAGCTGTACCCGCGGGTGGCGGCCCTCCCGGTGGCGCTGCCCGTGCTCGTCCCCAACGAGCGGGGTCTCGACCGCGCCCTGGCGCTCGGCGCCCGCCGCGTCGCCGTGTTCGCCAGCGCCACCGAGTCCTTCGCCCGCGCCAACCTGAACCGCACGGTGGACGAGGCACTGGCGATGTTCGCGCCGGTGGTGGCCCGCGCGAAGGTGGCGGACGTCCACGTCCGGGGCTACCTCTCCATGTGCTTCGGCGACCCGTGGGAGGGCGCGGTGCCCGTCGCGCGGGTGGTGCGGGTCTGCCGGGCCCTGCTCGACCTGGGCTGCGACGAGCTGAGCCTCGGCGACACCATCGGCGTGGCGACCCCGGGCCATGTCACGGCCCTGCTCGACGCGCTGGCCGCCGAGGGGGTACCGGCCGGCGCGCTCGGCGTGCACTTCCACGACACGTACGGGCAGGCGCTCGCCAACACCCTCGCCGCGCTCCAGCACGGCGTCACCACCGTCGACGCCTCGGCGGGCGGCCTCGGCGGCTGCCCGTACGCGAAGTCGGCCACCGGCAACCTCGCCACCGAGGACCTCGTGTGGATGCTGCGCGGCCTCGGCATCGACACCGGGGTCGACCTGGACCGTCTGGTCGCCACGAGCGACTGGATGGCCGACCGGCTGGGCCGCCCCAGCCCCTCCCGCACCGTACGCGCCCTGACCCACAAGGACCGGTGATCAGCATGGACCACAGGCTCTCCCCCGAACTGGAGGAACTGCGCCGTACCGTCGAGGAGTTCGCCCACGACGTGGTGGCCCCCAAGATCGGCGACCTCTACGAGCGGCACGAGTTCCCCTACGAGATCGTCCGCGAGATGGCCCGCATGGGCCTGTTCGGGCTGCCGTTCCCCGAGGAGTACGGCGGTATGGGCGGCGACTACCTCGCCCTCGGCATCGCCTTGGAGGAACTGGCCCGGGTGGACTCCTCGGTGGCCATCACCCTGGAGGCGGGTGTCTCGCTGGGCGCGATGCCGCTGCACCTGTTCGGCACCGAGGAGCAGAAGCGGACCTGGCTGCCGAGGCTGTGCGCGGGCGAGATCCTCGGCGCGTTCGGACTGACCGAGCCGGACGGCGGTTCGGACGCGGGCGCGACCCGCACGACGGCCCGCCTGGACGCGGCGACGGACGAGTGGGTCATCAACGGCACCAAGTGCTTCATCACCAACTCCGGTACGGACATCACCGCTCTGGTGACGGTGACGGCGGTGACCGGACGGAAACCGGACGGGGCGCCCCGGATCTCCTCGATCATCGTGCCGTCCGGCACCCCGGGGTTCACGGTCGCCCCGCCGTACTCGAAGGTCGGCTGGAACGCCTCGGACACCCGGGAGCTCTCCTTCGACGAGGTACGGGTGCCGGCCGCGAACCTGCTGGGCGAGGAGGGCCGGGGTTACGCGCAGTTCCTGCGCGTCCTCGACGAGGGGCGGATCGCCATCGCCGCGCTGGCGACGGGGCTGGCCCAGGGCTGTGTGGACGAGTCGGTGCGCTACGCCAAGGAGCGGCACGCCTTCGGCCGGCCCATCGGCGCCAACCAGGCCGTCCAGTTCAGGATCGCGGACATGGAGATGAAGGCGCACACCGCCCGGCTGGCCTGGCGGGACGCGGCGTCGCGGCTGGTGGCGGGCGAACCGTTCAAGAAGGAGGCGGCGCTGGCGAAGCTGTACTCGTCGACGGTCGCCGTGGACAACGCGCGGGACGCCACGCAGGTGCACGGCGGCTACGGGTTCATGAACGAGTACCCGGTCGCCCGGATGTGGCGGGACTCCAAGATCCTGGAGATCGGCGAGGGCACCAGCGAGGTGCAGCGGATGCTGATCGCACGGGAGCTGGGCCTGGTGAGCTGAACCAGGCGGACCCGGTGAGCCGGACCGCCGGGTCCGGCGGGTCCGGCGGTCCGAACTTAGGCTACCCTTCGTTCGAATTGTCCGGCGGACGTGCTCCGCCCCGTTCGAAGGCAGCCACCCATGTCCAACGCCAGCGCCAGAGCCACCCACCTGACCCGCCGCGGCATCCTCGCGGCCGGCGGCGCCCTCGGCCTCGGGGCCGTGCTCGCCGCCTGCGGGGACGACGACTCCGACGGGTCCGGCTCGGGCGGCGGGAACACCGCCGCGAAGTCCGGCCCCTGGTCGTTCAAGGACGACCGGGGGGAGACGGTGAAGCTCGACAAGGTGCCCGCGGACATCGTCGCCTTCACCGGTGTCGCCGCCGCCCTCTGGGACTACGGCATCGAGGTCAAGGGCGTCTTCGGCCCGACCACGACCAAGGACGGCAAGCCCGACGTCCAGGCCGGCGACATGGACGTCGACAAGGTGACGGTCCTCGGCAACGTCTGGGGCCAGCTCAACGTCGAGAAGTACGCGGCCCTCGCGCCCGAACTCCTCGTGACGACGACCTTCGACGACGCGGGCACCCTCTGGTCCGTCCCCGAGGACTCCAAGGACAAGATCGCGAAGCTGGCGCCGAGCGTGGCGATATCCGTCTTCGACCGGCAGCTGACCGAGCCGCTCCAGCGGATGTGGGAGCTGGCCGAGTCGCTCGGCGCGGACATGAAGGCCGACGCGACGGTCCAGGCGAAGAAGAAGTTCGAGGAGGCCGCCGAGCGGCTCCGCAAGGCCGCGAAGGCCCACCCGGAGATCCGTGTGCTGGCCGGCTCCGCGAGCGCCGAGCTGTTCTACGTCTCCGGTACGAACCTCTCGGTCGACCTGGAGTACTTCAAGGCGCTCGGCGTGAACTTCGTCGAGCCCCCGGAGTCCGCGAAGAAGGCGACCGGCGGCTGGTTCGAGTCGCTGAGCTGGGAGAACGTCGACAAGTACCCGGCCGACGTCATCATCATGGACGACCGCTCCTCGACCATCCAGCCGGCCGACATCACCGAGGGCACCTGGAAGAAGCTGCCCGCGGTCAAGGCCGGCCAGGTCATCGCCCGTTCCCCGGAGCCGATCCTGTCCTACGACAAGTGCACGCCGCTGCTGACGAATCTCGCCGAGGCGATCGAGAACGCGAAGAAGGTCGGCTGACCCGATGACGGTCGACTTAGGTTAGGCTAACCTAAGTCGACCGTCGCCGGACGTCAGGAGGCTTCGCATGTCCGTCACCTTCCGGGCCCTCGACCCGTTGCGGGACGCCGAGCTGGTGCACGGGTGGGTCACCCACCCCAGGACCACCGGCCGCTGGATGGCCCGGGACGCGAAACTGGTGGACGTCGAGCGCGCCTGCATGCGGATGGCCGCCGACGAGCACCGCCGGGGCGTCCTGGGCCTGCGGGACGGCGAACCGGCGTTCCTGATGGAGACGTTCGAGGAGGCCGGCCCCGGCGACCTCGGGCTGCGGTTCCTCACCCCGCCCACCCGTACCCCCGGCGACCCGTCCGCCCGCTCCGTCCTCACCGCCGTACTGGCGCACCTCTTCGAGGACCCGGCGGTGGGACGCGTCGTCGTGGAGGCGGACGTCGACACCGCCGTGCTCGGCGTCTGCACCCGCGAGCAGTTCTTCGCGACGACGACGGGCGTGGCCGCGTAGGCCCCGCGCGCCCGTCCGGACGGACGGGCGCCCCCAGAGCAGACGGGCACTCCGGAGACGGTCCTCCGGGGTGCCCGTCGGAGCGTCCGCCGGGGGACAATCCCCTCCATGGCGGAAATCATCCAGAAGGACGGCACCTGGGCCTTCGACGGGGACGCCCTGCGCCTGACCCCCGGCCGGGACAAGAACGTCGCACTGCTCCGCAAGGAACTGGGCGAACTCGTCGTCCCGCTGGGCGCGCTGGCCGGTATCTCCTTCGAGCAGGGGAAGCGGACCGGGCGGCTGCGACTGCGGCTGCGCGACGGCGCCGACCCGCTGCTGCACGCCACCGGCGGGCGGCTCACCGAGCCGAACGACCCCTACCAACTGCTCGTCGAGTCCGACCGCTACGGCGTCGCCGAGTACTTCACCGACGAGGTCCGCAACGCGCTGCTCCTGGACGAGGTCCCCGCCGACCCGGTCGGCGAGTACCTGCTGCCGGGCCCGGCCGTGCCGCTCGCCGTCTCCGCCGGGGACGGCACGGCGAGCTTCGACGGCGAGCGGGTCCGGCTGGAGTGGAACTGGAAGACGGAGGACGCCAAGGTGTCCGCGGGGCCCCGCACCCTCGCCCTCGCGGACATAACGGCCGTGGAGTGGCTGCCGTCGGTGGGGCTGGACAACGGGCACCTGCGGTTCACCGTGCCGGGCGCGCCGACCAAGGCCCCGCCCAAGTACGACCCCAACGCCGTGGAGCTGTGGGGGTTCAAGAAGGACCCTCTGATGGCGCTGGTCGCCGCCGCCGTGCAGGCCCGGCTGCCGCACCCGGCCGGGCGGGAGCCGGCGCTCGCGCCGGGCTCGGCGGCCGGCTCCCTCCCGGCCGCCGAGGACGACCACGACGCCCTGCTGCGGCGGCTGCGCGAACTGGGCGCGCTGCACCGCGACGGGGTGCTGACGGACGACGAGTTCGCCCTGGCGAAGGCGGCGGTGCTCAAGCGGATGTGAGCCGTCACCTGGCCTTGCGCGCCACCGTGAAGTGGTCGACCGTCTCGCCGGTCTCGGCGATGCCCCGCACCTTCAGTGTGGCGGTGCGGCCCCGGGCGGCGGGGGTGACGTCCACGCGCAGGAACGAGTAGTCGAGGTAGCGCACCCGGGACCAGGCGACGGTCTCGCTCTGCTTGCCGCCGTCGACGCAGACGAAGGACGAGACGGACTCGGACGCGTCGTCCTTGACGTTGCCCTCGTAGGACTCGTCGGCGCTGAAGGCGTAGAGGCTCTTGCCGGCCGCGCCCGCGGTGACGTAGACGACGCCCTCGGTCTCGGGGTAGGCGGTGCCGCCGACGGGGAGCTTCTTGACGACCTCGCCGCCCTTGATGACGTCGGTGCGCTCGTAGACGTGGTTGTGGCCGTTGATGACCAGGTCCACCGTGTACTTCTCGAACAGCGGCACCCACTCGTCGCGGACGCCGCCCTCGGAGGCGTGCGCGGTGGAGGTGCAGTAGGCGCAGTGGTGGAAGAAGACGACGACGAAGTCGATGTCCTTGTCCGCGCGGTACGCCTTGAGCTTCCGCTCCAGCCAGGTGGTCTGCGTGCCGCCGGAGATGCCGAGGTTGGCCGGGATCTCGAAGGAGATGTCGTTGGCGTCGAGCGAGATGACGGCCGTGTTGCCGTGGACGAAGGTGTAGACGCCGGGGAGGTTGTCCTGGTCGGGGCCGTTGTCGGGCAGTTCCCAGCGGGCGTTCTCGCCGCCGTACCCGTTGGGCGAGTACCAGGCCTCCATGTCGTGGTTGCCGTACGCGACCATCCACGGGACCTGCTTGGCGACCGTCTCGGTCTGGGCGAGGAACTGGTCCCAGGTGCGCGAGTCGAAGCCGGTGTCGGAGGTCTTGCCCTGCCCGGCCGGGTCGGCGTAGCAGATGTCGCCGGCGTGCAGGTGGAAGGCCGGGTTCTGGCCGAGGATCAGTCCGTCGTTGGCGAGGGCGTGGTAGCTGACGCCCTGGTCGCCGAAGGCGGTGAAGGTGAAGGGCTCGGCCCTGGACGGGGCGGTGGTGAAGGTGCCGAGGGTGCCGAGCAGGTGCGCCTGGGCGGGGTCGAAGCCCGCGTGGCCGACGCCGTAGTAGTAGGTGCGGCCGGGCTTGAGGTGGGTGAGCTTGGCGTGCAGGTAGTACTGCGTGTGGTCGCCGCTGGTGCCGACGCCGGCCGGGGTGTGCAGCGCGCGGACCTCGGCGTCGATCTTGCGGGAGAGGTCCCAGGGGTGGGCGCCGATCCGGATGAACGGCTTCTTGACGGCGACCGGGACCTGCCAGGAGACGGTCATCTCGGTGCGCGGGTCGTTGCCGTAGGCGAGGTGGCGGCCGAAGGGGGCGACGAGCGCGCCGTCCACGGTCTCGGTGCTCGCCGGCTTCTGGGTGGGTACGGCGGCCTGGGCGGTTCCGCCGGCCACGTAGGCGCCGCCGACGACGGCACCGAGCGTGACCGCGCCGCCCCGCACCAGGGTGCGGCGCGAGAACCGGGAGCGAAGGTATTCGTGCTGTTCCGCCATGCTCATCCGGGCGGCGAGCTGCTCGGGAACGCCCATGCGAGGTATGTCCATGGCGTCTGAAACTCGTCTCCCCAGGCAACGGTATTTCGGCCACAGGGTGGACAGCCGGCGAACAGCCCCTCATGAGAGTTTCAACAGCCACTTGCCCGAAATCGGGCAGGATTCTTGCGAAAGCACCGGCACTGCCCCAGGATCTACCGAGTGCACGACGAACTGGTTGATCATCTGACGCGGTCCACACCCCTCGGCCGGGGCGAGGCGCTGCGGGTGATCCAGGACGTGCTCGCCTACTTCGACGAGACGACCGAGGACTTCGTCCGTCGCCGCCACCGCGAGCTCCAGGCCCAGGGCCTGGTGAACGCGGAGATCTTCGAACGGATCAGGGCGGAACTCACATACCGGGCGGTCGCACCGCCGGAGCTGACGCTCCGCCAGCTGCGCCGCATCGTCTACGGCTGAGGGACAACACATCCATGTGCGGAATCGTCGGTTACATCGGGAAGCGCGACGTGGCGCCCCTGCTCCTGGAGGGCCTCCAGCGCCTGGAGTACCGGGGGTACGACTCGGCGGGCATCGTCGTGACCTCCCCCAAGGCCGCGGGCCTGAAGATGGTCAAGGCCAAGGGCCGGGTCCGCGACCTGGAGGCCAAGGTCCCCGCGCGCTTCAAGGGCACCACCGGCATCGCCCACACCCGCTGGGCCACCCACGGCGCCCCCTCCGACGTCAACGCCCACCCGCACATGGACGCCGACAACAAGGTCGCCGTCGTCCACAACGGCATCATCGACAACGCCGCCGAGCTGCGCCGCAAGCTGGAGGCGGACGGCGTCGAGTTCCTCTCCGAGACCGACACCGAGGTCCTCGTCCACCTGATCGCCCGCGCCCAGGCCGGCTCCCTGGAGGACAAGGTCCGCGAGACCCTGCGGGTCATCGAGGGCACCTACGGCATCGCCGTCATGCACGCCGACTTCCCCGACCGCATCGTGGTCGCCCGCAACGGCTCCCCGGTCGTCCTCGGCATCGGCGAGAAGGAGATGTTCGTCGCCTCGGACATCGCCGCGCTGGTCACCCACACACGGCAGATAGTGACCCTCGACGACGGCGAGATGGCCACCCTCACGGCCGACGACTTCCGCACCTACACCACCGAGGGCACCCGGACCACCTCCGAGCCCACCACCGTGGAGTGGGAGGCCGCCTCCTACGACATGGGCGGCCACGACACCTACATGCACAAGGAGATCCACGAGCAGGCCGAGGCGGTCGACCGCGTCCTGCGCGGCCGGATCGACGACCGCTTCTCCACCGTGCACCTCGGCGGCCTCAACCTCGACGCCCGCGAGGCCCGGCTGATCCGCCGCGTGAAGATCCTCGGCTGCGGCACCTCGTACCACGCGGGCATGATCGGCGCCCAGATGATCGAGGAGCTGGCTCGCATCCCCGCGGACGCCGAGCCTGCCTCCGAGTTCCGCTACCGCAACGCCGTCGTCGACCCCGACACCCTCTACGTCGCCGTCTCCCAGTCCGGCGAGACCTACGACGTCCTCGCCGCCGTGCAGGAGCTGAAGCGCAAGGGCGCCCGGGTCCTCGGCATCGTCAACGTCGTCGGCTCGGCGATCGCCCGCGAGGCGGACGGCGGCATGTACGTGCACGCGGGCCCCGAGGTCTGCGTCGTCTCCACCAAGTGCTTCACCAACACCACGGTCGCCTTCGCGCTGCTCGCCCTGCACCTCGGCCGCACCCGCGACCTCTCCGTGCGCGACGGCAAGCGGATCATCGAGGGTCTGCGCAAGCTGCCCGCGCAGATCTCCGAGGTCATGAAGCAGGAGGAGGAGATCAAGCAGCTGGCCGCCGAGTACGCCGAGGCCCGCTCGATGCTCTTCATCGGCCGCGTCCGGGGCTACCCGGTGGCCCGCGAGGCGTCCCTGAAGCTGAAGGAGGTCTCGTACATCCACGCCGAGGCCTACCCGGCCTCCGAGCTGAAGCACGGCCCCCTCGCCCTGATCGAACCGGCCCTTCCCACGGTCGCGATCGTCCCCGACGACGACCTGCTGGAGAAGAACCGCGCCGCGATGGAGGAGATCAAGGCCCGCAGCGGCCAGATCCTCGCCGTCGCCCACCAGGCCCAGGAGAAGGCCGACCACACGATCCTGGTCCCGAAGAACGAGGACGAACTCGACCCCATCCTGATGGGCATCCCCCTCCAACTCCTGGCCTACCACACGGCCCTGGCCCTGGGCCGCGACATCGACAAGCCGCGGAACCTGGCGAAGTCGGTGACGGTGGAGTAAGAACACCGGCGCGAACACCGAACGGCCCCCCACGTGTGCCACCGATACACGTGGAGGGCCGTCGGATCGCCGGGGCAGCCGCCCAACTCCCCGACACGCACGACGGTTACGTACCCTTCACAAAGGTACAAACACCTCTACGCGCCAGTAGCTTCGAACGCTACGGAATGACCATCACAGGCCGCTGCGCCCGCTTGGCCAGCCGCCCCGCGACCGACCCGAAGATCCGCCCCACGAGCCCGTGGGTGGAACCCACGACGATCGCGTCGGCCTCGTACTCCCGCCCCACCTCTTCGAGTTCGTGGCAGATGTCCCCGCCCCGCTCGACGAGGATCCAGGGCACTTCGGCGAGATAGTCGGCGCAGGCGAGCTCCAGCCCCAGCACCTCGGTGCGGTGGTCCGGCACGTCCACGAAGACGGGCGGCTCGCAGCCGGCCCACACCGTGGTCGGCAGCCGGTTCGCCACGTGGACGATGATCAGGCCCTGCGCCTGCCGCCGCGCCATGCCGATGGCGTACGCGAGCGCGCGTTCACTGGACGTGGAGCCGTCGAAGCCCACGACGACGCCGTGTTTGAAGGCGGGGTCGCACGCATGGCGTGGCTCTTGCTCCGCCAGGGGATCGGCCGCCGTCGGATCGGCGACCGGCCGCTTGCGGTCCGCGGGTTCGAAAGATTCGTGACCGGCCATGACTGTCTCGGCGTTCAGATCCTTTATGGAGGGGACGACAGGTGCGGCGGAGCTGTGTCGCGGAGCTGTGTCCGGGAATCTACTTCCCAACCCCTTACCCGCAAGGGTACGGCGGCACGCCTCCTTCACCCGGTTCCCCGGCCGGGTCCACGCCGGGGTTCACCGGAGCATGCACGAGGGGGCGCCCGGTACGCAATGGTTGCTGCGCTGTACAGGCGGTTCGCACAGGATTCACGCGCGCGTACGCCCCGTTGGGCGGCCGGTTCGGGGATGGACGTGACGTGGCGTGACCGACCGGCCGGACGCGCGTTGAATCCCTGTGGATCACCCTCAGGGAGTACGCATGCACCCGCCGCACCACCCCCGCCCCCTCGGCGAGGCCCGCCCGGCCCCGTCCCGCACGGCCCCCTCCCGCACGGCCCCCTCCCGCACGGCCACTCCCGGCACCTCCGGCAACCCCGGCGCGTCCGGCGCGTCCGGCGCGTCCGACCCCGCCGAACGCTCCCGGGACGGCGTCACCGACCTGGTGCGCTGGGCGGCCTTCAGTTGCCTGCTGGTCCCGGTCGTGCTCCTGTGGTGCGGTGGCTCCTTCGCGGGCGCCACCGGTACGGCCCTCGGCCTCGCGGCCGTCACCGCGGCCTGCCGGGTCCTGCTGCGCCGTTCCGAGGCCGGCGCGGACGCGGCGGGCGCGGCCCGTCGCGGACGCCACCACCGGGCCGCTCCGGGGGCGCGCGGGAGCGGCCGGCACTCCGGGGGAAACACACCGGTCACCTGACCGGTTTCCGCGCACGCGCCCGCTTCTTTTCAGCCAACTTCGACAGTTGGCGCATTCCCCCTCCGGACCACCCCCCAATGACCGTTCCACCTGCACAAAAAGGGTCTCGGGGACCCCGCGCACCCTACGGGGATTGGCCACCGCCACAAGGCGCACTTCCCTGCGACGCCCGGGAGTGCAACGCTTCGTGATCGAATGCTTCACGCCAAGTTGCCATGTCGACAATGTCCCAAGTGCCGAACCGGCCACTCCGGCGCGACGGGACGCAGTAGATTCGATCTTGACTGTCTACGGCGGGGGACTCGTGCAGGACCGAGGGGAAACGTGTTGGAGCGACAGACCCGAAGGGACCAGGGCGCCGCGACCACCGAGGGGGGCTTAGCAGGATGAGCCACGACTCCACTGCCGCGCCGGAAGCCGCGACCCGGAAGCTGTCCGGGCGACGCCGCAAGGAGATCGTCGCGGTGCTGCTGTTCAGCGGCGGCCCCATCTTCGAGAGTTCCATACCGCTGTCGGTCTTCGGGATCGACCGCCAGGACGCCGGAGTGCCGCGCTACCGGCTGCTGGTGTGCGCCGGCGAGGACGGTCCGCTGCGGACCACGGGGGGCCTGGAACTCACCGCGCCCCAGGGCCTGGAGGCCATCTCGCGGGCCGGGACCGTGGTGGTGCCCGCCTGGCGGTCCATCACCTCGCCGCCGCCGGAGGAGGCCCTGGACGCGCTGCGCCGGGCCCACGAGGAGGGCGCCCGCATAGTGGGGCTCTGCACGGGCGCCTTCGTGCTGGCCGCGGCCGGGCTGCTGGACGGCCGCCCCGCGACCACCCACTGGATGTACGCGCCGACGCTCGCCAAGCGCTACCCGTCGGTCCACGTCGACCCGCGCGAGCTGTTCGTCGACGACGGTGACGTACTGACCTCGGCGGGCACCGCGGCCGGCATCGACCTGTGCCTGCACATCGTGCGCACGGACCACGGCAACGAGGCGGCGGGCGCGCTCGCCCGGCGCCTGGTGGTCCCGCCGCGCCGCAGCGGCGGCCAGGAGCGCTATCTCGACCGGTCTTTACCCGAGGAGATCGGCGCCGACCCGCTCGCCGAGGTCGTCGCCTGGGCGCTGGAGCACCTCCACGAGCAGTTCGACGTGGAGACGCTCGCCGCGCGCGCGTACATGTCGCGGCGCACCTTCGACCGCCGCTTCCGCTCGCTCACCGGGAGCGCTCCCCTGCAGTGGCTGATCACCCAGCGGGTGCTCCAGGCGCAGCGGCTCCTGGAGACGTCGGACTACTCGGTGGACGAGGTCGCCGGGCGCTGCGGCTTCCGCTCGCCGGTGGCGCTGCGCGGCCACTTCCGCCGCCAGCTCGGCTCGTCCCCGGCGGCGTACCGGGCCGCGTACCGCGCGCGCCGGCCGCAGGGCGACCGTCCGCCGGAGGGCGGTGAGGCACGGGCCCCGGTACCGGCCGACGCCATGGGCCCGCCGCCCGCCGGGCTCCACCCGGAGGGCGGGGTGCCGTTCCAGAACCGCCGTACGCCCGCCCCTCTGCCGGCCGCGGCGGCCCCCGCCGAGACCGGCCGCGAGGGAGCCTACGCGGGCAGCCGGCCGAGCCTGCCGGGACAGCGCAGCGCGCCCTGACCGCCGGGAGCCGAGCGGCCGTGACCGGCGTCCCCACGAGGTGACGCCGGTCACGAGGGCATGAAAATCGGACGCCAGCCTTAGGGTGTTCGCATGAACGATCGCATGGTGTGGATCGACTGCGAGATGACCGGCCTCTCGCTGTCCGACGACGCTCTCATCGAGGTGGCCGCCCTCGTCACCGACTCCGAGCTGAACATCCTCGGCGACGGCGTCGACATCGTCGTCCGTCCGCCGGACCAGGCTCTGGAGACGATGCCGGAGGTGGTGCGGCAGATGCACACCGCCTCGGGCCTCCTCGCCGAACTGGAGCACGGCACGACGCTCGCCGACGCCGAGGAGCGTGTCCTCGCCTATGTGCGGGAGCACGTCAAGGAGGCCGGCAAGGCGCCGCTGTGCGGGAACTCGGTCGGCACCGACCGCGGCTTCCTGCTCCGCGACATGCCGACGCTGGAGGACTACCTCCACTACCGCATCGTGGACGTCTCCTCGATCAAGGAGCTGGCCCGGCGCTGGTACCCGAGGGCGTACTTCAACAGTCCCGAGAAGAACGGCAACCACCGGGCGCTCGCCGACATCCGCGAGTCCATCGCCGAGCTGCGCTACTACCGCGAGGCCGTCTTCGTGCCGCAGCCCGGACCGGACTCCGAGACCGCGAAGGCGATCGCCGCGAAGCACGTGCTGCCCGCCCACTGAGGGCCCTCAGGCGCCCGCCCAGAAAGGCGTGCGCGAGCACCCCTTCGGACCCTGTACACTTTTTCTCGGCCGGTCAGGGAGACCACGCGAATCCCAGCGCCGGTCATGGTGGGTGTAGCTCAGCTGGTAGAGCACCTGGTTGTGGTCCAGGAAGTCGCGGGTTCAAGTCCCGTCACTCACCCTGACAAGGGAAGCCCCCGACGCACGGAAACGTGCGCCGGGGGCTTTTCCGTTCTCTCTGAGCGATTCACTCGATTCACATGCAGTTCCAACGCAACCAGTAGTGTCCGGAGTTGGTCGAGTCTGGTGAGCTTCTTGTGTGCCTGCGGAGCAGCTACGTGGTCGGTGGGGTCGGTTTGAGATTCGGGTGCGGTACGGGGACACGCGCGAGCGTGCCGGGGGAGGCGACGGCATGAGCCTCTGGAACGGCCGCCGGTCCCGGCGGCGCCCGCCAGCCACCGCGCCGGACGGCGGTCCCGGACAGGGGACGGCCCGGCCCGCCCCGGCCGGGGGGACCGGGCCCCGGGTCCTGGTCGAGGACCACGACGGCCTGCTGCTGCTCCGCCCGCCCACGGACGACACCCTGGTCACCGCCGACATAGCCGACCTCGCCCGCGCCCTGCGCGCCAGGAACGACGGCACCGTCACGGTCGTCGCCGTCGCCGGGAACGACGCGGCGGCGGGCCTGTGGGAGCGGCTGAGCGAGGTCCTCGACTCCCTGCGGGAGGCCGGCACGCGCTCCGTGCGGCTGGTGATGTCCCGCGCCGGGGACGACCGGCCCGGCCGGCCCGCCCCCGCCCGGCGCATCGCCGACGGCTGGGGCCTGGAGGTCGAGGCACCCGACGGGCCGGTGCTCGTGGTGCCGGGCGGCTCGGTCTTCGTACCGCCCGGGGACGGCGACTGGTGGCGGTTCGCACCGGGGAAGGAACCCGAGGCGCTCGGGCCGCGCACCCCGGCGCCCGACTGGCACGACGCGCTGCGGGACGCGCCGCTGCGCACGGCCGACGGCTGTGTGGTGGACCGTATACCGGCGGGCCTCCTCGTCCGCCCCGCCGAGGCGACCGCGCCCCGGCCCGGCGACCTCTTCCACGCCGTCCCGGTCGACCCCCGGCGCCCCGCCGTCGTCGTCGGCGTGCCCTGGGGCGAGGACGTCCTGCCGGGCGAGGTCGCCGAGGTCCTCGCCACGCTGCCCGCCGCCGTCCGGACCGGCGTACGGCTCGTCCCCGGCGGACGGCGGGATCTGCTGCCGCTGGGCCAGGCGGTGGCCGGCCTGCTGAACACCGAGGTCGAGGTCACCACGGGGCTGCCGCTCTTCGCCGCAGACAGTCCGCTCGGCGCGTACGGGGTGCGGTCCGTGCTGGCCGGTACGGACGGCGAGCCGCGCTGGCTGCCCTTCGTCGACGCCGTACTGTGCCTGCCGCCGAAGCCGGCCGGGGCGGGTGCCGGGCCCGCGTCCGGCCCCGTTCCCGACGACGGCGCCTCCTCGCGGCCGGTGCCCGCGCCGCTCCCCCGGCTGCTGCGCTGGTCGGTGCCGCTGCCGGACCCCCGGGACACCGAGGACGGCGTCCTGCTGCTCTCCGACACCTGGCGGGCCACGGTCACCCGGGCCGGGCTCTGGGTGGACCGCCGCGGCGGTCCCGTACCGCCGCGCAGCGCGCGCCCCGTGGCCGTCGAGGGGCCGACCGTCGAGATCGGCACCGCCGGCGAACGCCTCGACGCGTCGCTCTGGCCGGTCCTGTCCCGGCTCCTCGGCCGCCTCTCCCCCGACCTGCGCGCCCGCACCGCCCTCCACGTGCACGGCACCCCGACGGACGGCGGCCTCGCGCTCCGCACACTCGCGGCGGACCAGGGCCTGCGGGTCATCCGGTTCACGACGACGACAACGACGGCGAGGGCGGCGACGGCGACGGCCGGTTCACGGCCGGGGTCTCGCCCCGGGGCGCGGCAGGAGGCGGGGAGCGGGTCCGGGCCGGACGGGGCGGCGCCGACGCCAACGCCGACGCCGGGGCCGGGGCCGGGGCCTCGGACGGCGGGCGTGCCATCGTTGTCAGCGCCGCCACCGGCGGCCGCGACTCCGGCGACTCCCGCGACGACTGCGACTCCGGCGGCGTCCGCGACCGGCTCCGGCGGGGACGGGGACGGCGGGGACGACGGGGAACGCGGAGACGGGACGACCGCGGAGACGGACGAGGCCGCCGCCGGGGAGGAGAAGGGGGCCTCCGCCGGGATGCCCGAGCCGGGCGGACCGGGCGGACCGGGCGCGTCTGCCGCATCGACCCCGTCAGCCGCGTCAGCCGCATCGGCCGAGCAGTCGGACGTGTCGCTGCCGGACGCGCCGCTGCCGGATGTCCCCGTCACGCCCCGGCACCGCGGCTCCGTCATCGAGCGCGCCTCCTTCCGGTCACTGATGGACCCGGAGTGGGACCGGCAGAGCGACGCGGTCCAGCCGGTCCTGGACGGCCTTGACGGGCTGGACCGGCTGTCCGAGGCCGAACGGGAGGCGGCCCGCGTGGATCTGATCGCGGTCCGCACCTACCTCCGTGACGACGGCGGCCCGCACGACCACACCGACCTGACGAAGTCGCTGCGGGCGGGCGAGAAGCGCTTCCTGTCGTACGCCGGATGCCTCGCGTCCGGGCTCGCGCGGCTGCCCGCGCACCGGGGCGCCGTCGTACGCGGCCCGGGTGGTCCGGCGACCCCGGCCGCCCTCGCCGGAGTGCGGCCGGGCGCCGTCCTGCGCGACCCCGCGCCGCTGAGCTGCCTCCCTCTCGCACCGGGCGAGGAGCCGGTCGCGGGCGTGGGCTACGCGATCTGGTCCCTCACCGGCCGCCGGGTGCGCGGGCTGCGGGCGGACGGCGACGAGGTCGTCTTCGCCCCGGGCACCGCCTTCAAGGTACTGGCGGTACGGAGCGACAGCCCGGCTCCGCTCGTCCTGCTGCGCCAGCTCCCCGACGTACCCACCGAGTCGACCGTCCTCGATGACGTGGACGAGACCGCGCTCGCCCGTCTCGACCACGTCCTCGCGGGCCGTACGGCGCCCGGTCCCGGCGACTGGCCGGACCGCTGCGCCGGACCGGTCGGCGTCCACTGAGCCATTCCTGACAAGCACCGCCCCACCCCCCGACAAGGAGCAGTGTTCATGCCCCGTCAGAACCGACCGCCCGCCGGGACGTCGTCCCCCATCGCCGTCCGGCGGGCCGTGGCCGTACCGGCTCCCGACGAGGATCCCGGCGCCGCGCTGGCGCCGCGTACACCGGACGTGCCGGCCACGACGACGGAGACGAAGGCGGAGCCGAAGCCGAAGCCGGAGCCGAAGGCGAAGTCCTCGGCGGAGCCGACACCGCCGCCGCCCGTCACACCGCCGCCTGCCACACCGCCGGCGTCCTCGAAGACGTCGACAACCTCGGCACCGGATACGCCGGCCACACCCGCTACGCCGGATACACCGGATACACCGACCGAGACGGTCCCGGCCACGTCGGCCGAGGCCCCCGCCGCGCCCGCCCCGGAATCGGCACCCCCCGCCTCTTCCCCGTCCCCCGTCCGCCCCCGCTCCGCCCCCCTCACCGCCAGACCCGCCTCGGCGAAGCCCACCGGAGCCAAGGCCCCGAGGAGGACCACGGCCGCAGGCAACGCCAAGAACGCAGCCGCAACCGCAACCGCCGGACCCGCGTCCCTCTCCTCCCTCTCCCCCACCGCCCCTCCCCCTTCCCCCCGCCGCCGCGCCCCCCTCCTCGTCGCCGCCGGTGTCGCCGGGGCCGCGCTGATCGCCGTACCGTTCCTGGTGTCGGGGCTCGGCGACGGCGACAGTGACTCCGTCGCCACCGCGCCGGTCGGCGGGACGCCGCTCGCGCCCGAGGCGCCCGGTGACGGCCTCGCCGGGGCGGAGGTGTCGGAGTCGCCGTCCGCGTCCCCGAGCCCGTCGAAGTCCACGTCGCCCTCGAAGGCCGCGTCACCCGCCGGGGCGGTGGCCGCGCCCCCGGCCGTCGCGGAGGAGAAGGAACCGGCCGCCGGGAGGACGAAGGCCACGAAGGACGCCGAGCCGGAGAAGAAGGCGACGACGGAGAAGAAGGCGACCACGGAGAAGGAGACCGGGCCGACCCTGCGCGAGCGGTTGAACGCCGCGTCCAGCCAGTACGCCGTGCTGCTGAAGAACACCGCGACCGGCAAGTGCGCGGATCTGCCCGCGTACGGCACGGGGAAGGTCAACGGGCCGGTCACCCAGTACATCTGCCGGCCCGGCAGCAGCGACAACCAGCAGTGGAACCTGAACGTCGCGGACGCGGACGGCGGGCCCGGCGGTGCCGCCCTGTTCGTCATCAAGAACGTGAAGGACGGGCTCTGCTTCGACCTGCCGAACTACGGCACCGTCTCACCCGGCACCCAGGTCGCGGAGTTCCCCTGCAACACCACCCGCAACGACAACCACCTCTGGTATCTGGAGTCACGCGCGGGCGGCACGTACGCCTTCCGTAACCTGGCCAGCAACCTGTGCCTGGGCGTGAACGGCGGCGTGTCCGCCGGTGACGACGCCCGGCTCCAGGTGATGACGTGCGGCGAGAACGCGAACACCGCCCAGCGGTGGGTCTTCTCCTGACCCGATCGGGTCGCACCGCCCCGGCGCGAGGGCCGTCCCCCGCGCCGGGGTCACGACGACTTGCGCCGGGGTTACGACGACTTGCGCTCCACCAGCTGCGTCGCCAGTACCGCCTGGTGCCGCTCCAGCCCCCGCGAGGCGGCCGGGCGCCGGTCGGCGATCTCCGTGAGGAGCAGGTCGATCATCGCGCGGCCCATCTCCACGATGGGCTGGCGGACGCTGGTCAGCGGCGGGTCCATGTGGCGGGCGATGGCGGAGTCGTCGTAGCCGACCAGCGCCACGTCCTGCGGGATGCTCAGTCCGGCCTCGCGCAGGACCTGGCGGGCGCCCGCCGCCGTCACGTCGGAGCCGCAGAAGACCGCGTCGAGGTCGGGGCGGTGGCGCAGCAGTTCGGTCATGGCGCGGCGGCCGCCCTCCTCGGTGAAGTCTCCGGGGGCGATCAGCCGCTCGTCGGGTGCGTGGCCGGCGTCGCGCAGGGCGTCGCGGTAGCCCTCGATACGTCGCTGGGCGCCGTAGACGTCGAGGCGGCCGGTGATGTGCGCTATGCGGCGCCGGCCACGGGAGAGCAGGTGTTCGACGGCGGAACGGGCGCCGCCGTAGTTGTCGGAGTCGACGGACGCCAGGGTCTCGGCGGCCGAGCGGGGGCCGCTGATCACGGCCGGGATCTCCAGCTGGGAGAGCAGGTCGGGCAGCGGGTCGTCGGCGTGGACGGAGACCAGCAGGACGCCATCGACGCGGTGCGCGGCGAGGTACTGGGCGAGCCGCTGCCGCTCCCGGTCGCTGCCCGCGAAGATCAGCAGGAGTTGCATCTCGGTGTCGGCCAGCTCGGCGCCGACGCCGCGCAGGATGCTGGAGAAGTACGGCTCCGAGAAGAACCGGGTCTCCGGTTCGGGGACGACCAGGGCGATCGCGTCGGTGCGGTTGGCGGCCAGCGCGCGGGCGGCGGTGTTCGGGACGTAACCGAGTTCGGCGACGGCGGCCTCGACGGCGGCGCGGGTCGCGTCGCTGACCCGGGGCGAGCCGTTGATCACCCGGGAGACGGTGCCACGGCCGACTCCGGCGCGTGCCGCCACCTCTTCGAGGGTGGGCCGGCCACCGCTCCGCCCGCGCGTTCCGTGGCTTGCCATCGGCTCCGCCTCCATCTCGACCCGCCGCACGGTGCGGCTGGCCTGGAATTTAACAGGCTCGTCCGGTTTGATGACCGCGCCCGCGCCGGTGGCCCGGACGGTCCGCGCGGTGAGGTTCGCGCCAACTCCAGTTAACAGGCCGATAACTGAACGCATCTCACGGTGTCCGCTCCCTTGACACCCTCGCCCGGACCGACGAATCTTCAACACATCACTTGTGGGAGCGCTCCCACAGTACCTGGCACTTACACATCCCGCACGTTCCCCGCCCGAGCCGCAGCGAAGAACGACGATGAACAAACGGGCCCAACAATGCAGTTGGCCGGGGGGTCGGCACGTCAGGGCAACAGGAGGAGCAATGCGAGCAGCACGCACGACAACCGCCCGCCGGGCGCTGGCCATGGCGGCCGTGGCCGCGCTGGGCGCCGGGCTGCTGGCCGGCTGTGCCGACGACGGCGGCGACGAGGAGAGCTCGTCGTCCGGCGGCGGCAGCGGCAAGACCACCATCACCCTGGGACTCTTCGGCACCATGGGCTTCCAAGAGGCCGGCCTCTACAAGGAGTACGAGAAGCTCAACCCCGATATCAAGATCGAGCAGACCGTCATCGAGCGGAACGAGAACTACTACCCCGCTCTGCTCAACCACCTCACCACCAACAGCGGTCTGCAGGACATCCAGGCCATCGAAGTCGGCAACATCGCCGAGGTGGTCGACACCCAGGCGGACAAGTTCGTCGACGTGTCCAAGATCGAGGGGGTGAAGAGCAGCGACTGGGTGGACTGGAAGTGGAAGCAGGCCACCACCAAGGACGGTCAGACCATCGGTCTGGGCACCGACATCGGCCCGATGGCCATCTGTTACCGCAAGGACCTGTTCGAGAAGGCGGGTCTGCCGACCGACCGCGAGGAGGTCGGCAAGCTCTGGGCGGGCGACTGGAGCAAGCTGGTCGACGCCGGTGAGCAGTACAAGGAGAAGGCCCCGAAGGGCACCTTCTTCATGGACTCCCCGGGCGGCATGATCAACGCCATCCTGAGCAGCGAGTCCGAGAAGTTCTACGACACCTCCGGCAAGGTCATCTACAAGACCAACCCGGCGGTCAAGTCGGCCTTCGACCTGACCGCTAAGGCGGCCGAGGAGGGCCTGGTCCAGTCCCAGACGCAGTTCCAGCCGTCCTGGGAACAGACCATCGCCAACAACAAGTTCGCCACCGTGGTCTGCCCGCCGTGGATGCTCGGCACCCTGAAGGAGAAGTCGGCCGACGACGCGGCCGGCAAGTGGGACGTGGCCGCGGCGCCGAAGTCCGGCAACTGGGGCGGCACCTTCCTGGGCGTGCCCAAGAGCGGCAAGAACGTCGAGGAGGCGCAGAAGCTGGCCGCCTGGCTGACCGCGCCGGAGCAGCAGGCCAAGCTCTTCGGTGAGATGGGCAGCTTCCCGAGCGCGACGGGCGCGTACAGCCTGCCGCAGGTGAAGGACGCCAAGAACGACCTGACCGGTGACTCGCCGATCGGTGAGATCTTCGCCAAGGCCGCCGAGACCATCCCGACCCAGGTCATCGGCCCGAAGGACCAGATCATCCAGCAGGGTCTGACGGACAACGGCGTCGTCCTGGTCACCCAGGGCAAGTCGGCCAAGGAGGCCTGGGAGACGGCCACCAAGACCATCGACAACAACCTGGACCAGTGACCGGAATGGCAACCGAGCACGAAACCGCCGCGCCCCCCGTCAAGGGGGGCGCGGCCCCGGGCCGTGAGCCGGCCGGGGCCTCACCGGAGGCGGCGAGGAAGCGGGCCAAGCTCTCCCGGCGCTGGCAGCGCGACCTGCGGTGGAGCCCGTACGCCTTCGTCTCGCCGTTCTTCCTGCTCTTCCTGGCGTTCGGCCTCTTCCCGCTGATCTACACGGGCTGGGCCTCGCTGCACCAGGTGGAGCTGACCGCGCCGACCGACATGAGCTGGGTCGGCATGAAGAACTACACCCGTATCTTCGACGACGAGTTCTTCTGGAACGCCGCGCGGAACACGCTGACCATCGGCATCATCTCCACGGTGCCGCAGCTGCTGATGGCCATGGGCCTCGCCCACATCCTCAACTACAAGCTGCGTGGCTCGACGTTCTGGCGGGTCGCGATGCTCGCGCCGTACGCGACGTCGATCGCCGCCGCGTCGCTGGTCTTCGTGCTGCTGTTCGGCCGTGACTACGGGATGATCAACTGGGTCCTGGGCCTGGTCGGCGTCGACAACATCGACTGGCAGAACGAGCACTGGGCGTCGCAGCTCGCCGTCTCCTCCATCGTCATCTGGCGCTGGACGGGATACAACGCGCTGATCTACCTGGCCGCGATGCAGGCGATCCCGCAGGACCTGTACGAGTCGGCGGCACTGGACGGTGCCAGCCGGTGGCGGCAGTTCCTCCACGTCACGCTGCCCTCGCTGCGCCCGACGATCCTGTTCACGGTGATCGTCTCGACCATCGGTGCCTCCCAGCTCTTCGGCGAGCCGCTGCTGTTCGACGCGAACAAGGGCGCCTCGGGCGGCTCCCAGCACCAGTTCCAGACGCTCGGGCTCTACCTGTACGAGCAGGGCTGGATCAACCAGCACCTGGGCCGCGCCTCCGCGATCGCCTGGACGATGTTCCTGATCCTCATCGTGATCGGGATCGTCAACTCCGTCATCTCGCGCCGGCTGCGCGCCAGTAGTTAAGGAGAACCGGCCGTGACGACGACCCTGACCAAACCCCCGGCCGATCCGGCCCCGCCCCCGCGGCGGGCCCGGGGCTCCAAGGCGTCCCGCGCGGGCGGGCACATGCACGCCGGTCCGATCGCCTACATCATCCTCGCCCTGTTCACGTTCGGTTCGCTCGCACCGCTGGTGTGGACGGCGATCGCCGCCTCGCGCGACAACCAGCGCCTGGCGCAGACCCCGCCGCCGCTCTGGTTCGGCGCGAACCTGTTCGACAAGCTGGAGCTGGCCTGGACCGACGCCAATCTGAGCGAGGCGTTCCTCAACACCACCATCGTGGCGGGCGTCTCGGCGCTCACCATCGTGGTCATGTCGACGATCGCCGGGTTCGCCTTCGCCAAGCTGCGGTTCCGGGGGCGCAACGCGCTGATGCTGATCGTGGTCGGCACGATGATGGTGCCGCCGCAGCTCAGCATCATCCCGCTGTACATGATGGTCGCCGAGCTGGGCTGGACCGACCAGCTCCAATCGGTGATCTTCCCGTCGCTGGTGAGCGCGTTCGGTGTGTTCTTCATGCGGCAGTACCTGCTCCAGGCGCTGCCCGACGAGATCATCGAGGCCGCCCGTGTCGACGGCGCCAGCAGCTGGCGCGTGGTGTGGCACGTGGTGTTCCCGGCGGCGCGGCCCGCGATGGCCGTGCTGGGCATGCTGACGTTCGTACAGACGTGGAACGACTTCCTGTGGCCGTTCCTGGTGCTGACCCAGAACGGCAACCCGACCGTGCAGGTCGCGATCGCGGGACTGGGCCGCGGTTACACCCCCGACCAGGCCCTGATCATGGCGGGAGCGCTGCTCGGCACGCTGCCGCTGCTGATCGTCTTCGCCATCTTCGGCAAGCAGATCGTGGGCGGCATCATGCAGGGTGCGGTCAAGGGCTGACCTCGCGTCACCCGAAGGCTGGCATCCTGTCGCACGGGGGCCGGATCACCGCGGCTCCGGCCCCTCACCTCCCCCTTCTTCCCCCCTCCTTCCGTTGAACCGTCGGTCTTCGTGACCTCCGCCGACCTCCTATGGGAGCGCTTCCATGCCTGAGTCCGCCACACCGGAGACCCCGGTGTCCTTCCCGCCCGCCTTCCTCTGGGGCGCGGCCACCTCCGCGTACCAGATCGAGGGGGCGGTACGGGAGGACGGCCGTACCCCGTCGATCTGGGACACCTTCAGCCACACCCCGGGCAAGACCGCCGGGGGCGACACCGGTGACGTCGCCGTCGACCACTACCACCGCTACCGCGACGACGTGGCGCTCATGGCGGGCCTGAACCTCAACGCCTACCGCTTCTCCGTCTCCTGGTCCCGGGTCCAGCCCACCGGCCGCGGCCCCGCCGTCCAGCGCGGCCTGGACTTCTACCGCCGCCTGGTCGACGAGCTGCTGGAGAAGGGCATCAAGCCGGCCCTCACCCTCTACCACTGGGACCTGCCGCAGGAGCTGGAGGACGCCGGCGGCTGGCCCGAGCGGGAGACGGCGTACCGCTTCGCCGAGTACGCGCAGATCGTCGGCGAGGCGCTCGGCGACCGCGTCGAGCAGTGGATGACGCTGAACGAGCCCTGGTGCAGCGCCTTCCTGGGCTACGGCTCCGGTGTGCACGCCCCCGGCCGCACCGACCACGCGGCCGTGCTGCGCGCGGCCCACCACCTCAACCTGGCGCACGGCCTCGCGACGAGTGCCCTGCGCTCGGTGATGCCGGCCCGCAACTCGATCGCGCTGAGCCTGAACACCTCCGTCGTCCGGCCGCTGTCGCAGCGCCCGGAGGACCTGGTGGCGGCCCGCAAGATCGACGATCTGTCCGGCGGCATCTTCCACGGCCCGGTCCTGCACGGCGCCTACCCCGAGCACCTCTTCGAGGCGACCGCGTCGGTCTCCGACTGGTCCCACGTCAAGGACGGCGACCTCGCGGCGATCCACCAGCCGCTGGACGCGCTCGGCCTGAACTACTACACCCCGACCCTGGTCTCCGCGGCCGACGCCGACGCGCGCGGTCCGCGCGCCGACGGCCACGGGAGCAGCTCCTTCACGCCGTGGCCGGCCGCCGACGACGTGGCCTTCCACCAGACGCCGGGCGAGCAGACGGAGATGGGCTGGACGGTCGACCCGACCGGCCTCTACGACCTGATCATGCGCTACTCGCGGGAGGCCCCCGGCCTCCAGCTGTTCATCACCGAGAACGGCGCCGCCTACGACGACAAGCCGGACGCCGACGGCCGCGTCCACGACCCGGAGCGCGTCGCCTACCTGCACGGACACCTGTCGGCGGTCCGCCGCGCCCTCGCGGACGGCGCGGACGTGCGGGGCTACTACCTGTGGTCCCTGATGGACAACTTCGAGTGGGCCTACGGCTACGAGAAGCGGTTCGGCGGCGTCTACGTCGACTACGTCACCCTGGAGCGCACGCCCAAGTCGAGCGCCCTGTGGTACGGCGAGGCGGCGCGGACGGGCTCGCTGCCGCCGGTGGAGACGGCCGGCCAGACCACCTGACCACCTGACCGGGGGAACGGGGAAGCGGGGCGCGGCACCGACGGGGTGCCGCGCCCCACTGTTCTTCCCGGGTGCGCCTGTTGTCTTGCGGGGTGCGCTTACTTGAACGCGGCGAAGGCCTTGGCGAAGGCGCCGTCCGCCTGGTCGATGGAGCTGCACGTGGCGTCGGCCTGCTGCTTCGGGCCGCCCGCGCACGCCTTGTCGCGGGTCGCGGACCACATCGACAGCGAGCCGACCCCCTTGGCCTCGGCGAACTCCACGAGCTGCGTGGCGTCCTCGACCTTGAACACCTCGGTGACGACGTCGTTGACACCGATCATCGGCGTGACCCCGACGGCCTTCCAGGCGGCGGCGTCGCCGAGCCCGAGAACGCCCTTGATCTGGGCCTGCGTGGCGGTGGCGGCCTGCTCGGCGTAGGTGCCCATGTCGCCGCTGTACGAGGCGCCGTAGTCCATCGCCATGATGTTGACGGTGTCGATGGCGACGCCGTTGTCCTTGGCGTCGGCGAGGAGGTCGACGCCGGGCTGGGTCAGGCCCTCGGGCATCACCGGGAGGGTGAAGGAGACGTCCAGGCCGGGGTGGCCGGCCTGGAGCTTCGCTATCGCCTGGGCGCGGCGGGTGTTGGCGGCGGTGTCGGGCAGCGCGCCGCCCTCGACGTCGAAGTCGACCTTGGTGAGGTCGTAGGCGGCCACGACCTTCTCGTACGCCGCCGCCAGCGCGTCCGCGGAGGAGCAGGCGAGGGCCAGTTCCGAGCCGGCCGCGCCGCCGAAGGAGACCCGGACGTCGCCGCCCGCCGCGCGCAGGTCGCCGATCTGGGCGGCCACCGCGTCGCTCGCCAGGTCGGTGACGCCGCCCCACTTGGGGGTGCAGCCGCCGCCGTCGGTGACGAAGGCGAGGGTGTACTCCTTCACCCCGGTCGCTTTCGCGTTCGCCACCAGGTCGTAGGCCGGGTAGAGGGAGGTGTCGACGTACGGCGCGAACCCGGCGCCGGTGGTGGTGCCGCTGCCGGGGTCCTCGGTGGCGGTCACGGTGGGCGTGGGTTCGGGCTCGGTGGTGGGGGCGTCGGTGGGGTCGGTGGTGGCGTCGTCGGTGGGGGTGGCCGTCGGGGTGTCGGTCGGGCGGCCGCTCGGTTCGGGGGCGGCGCCCTCGTCGGTGGAGCAGGCGGCGCCGTCGACGAGGCATCCGGCCGGGTCGCCGGTGCCCTGCACGACAAAGCCGACGGTGGCCGACTCGCCGGGCGCGAGGCCGTCGGTGTCCCACTTGGGGCCGGTGACGGTGATGTGCCGGCCGTCCACGCTCTTCTCGCCGTTCCACAGCGAGCCGAGCGTCGCGCCCTCGGGCAGATCGAACTCCAGTGTCCAGTCCTTCTTCGCCTCCCCGCCGTTGTTGGTGACGACGTACTGGGCGCTGTACCCGGTCCCCCATGTGCTGGTCGTGGTGTACGCGGCCGCGACGCCCGCCGCCTGGGCCGAGCCGGTGAACAGCAGCGCGCCGCCGCCCGCGACGGCCGCCGCCACCACGGCGCCGATCGCCTTGTTCCTGCCGCTGATCCGTCGTCGGTGGGTGCTCATCGCGTGCCTGCCTTCGCTGTTCACGGTGGGGTCCCCGGGCGGTCCGGTAAAGACTCCGGTGGCCGGTCCGGCGGACGGTCCGGGTGGGGGGTGCGGCAGCACGCTAGCGGTGCCGAAACGGGCAAAGTGCCTGTTCCGGGCGGCCGTTGACGATCTTAGGGTGCGCTTAAGGAACGGATCGGGAGCGGTTAAAGGTGGGGCCGGGACGACGCTGCCTGCGCCTGCGCACGGACCCGCGGTGCCCGCGCCGCACGGGTGCCGCGCGGCCGTCGAGCTGGACCCAGATCCGCACCTCGGTGCCGCCCAGGACGGAGGAGCCGATCCGCACGTCCCCGCCGGTGGCCTCGGCGAGGCGGCGCACGATGTCCAGGCCGAGGCCGGTGGAGCCGTCGCTGCCCGAGCCCCGGCCGCGTGCCATGGCCGCCTCGGGGTCGGGTATGCCGGGGCCCGCGTCCGAGACGAGCACGATCACCGCGTCCTCGCCGTTGTGCACGTCGACGGCGAAGGCGGTGCCCTCCGGGGTGTGCCGGAAGACGTTGCCGAGGAGCGCGTCGAGGGCGGCGGCCAGGTCGGCGCGGGCCACGGGTATCCGCACCGGCCGGTCGGCGCCGGCCATCCGCCACTTGCGGCCCTCGTCCTCGGCCAGCGCCGACCAGAATCCCATGCGCTCACGGATCACTTCGGCGGCGTCGCACCCTGCGCCGGGTCCGGCGGCGGCCGTCTGCGGGCGGGCGTCACGGGCGGTGCGGATGATGGTGTCGACCTCGCGCTCCAACTGCTCGACAGCGGCGCGGGTCTGGTCGGCGGCCGGGGAGTCGCCGAGCGAGGCGGCGTTGAGCCGGAGCACGGTCAGCGGGGTGCGCAGCCGGTGGGAGAGGTCGGCGGCCAGCTCCCGCTCGTTGGCGAGGAGCTGGACGACCTGGTCGGCCATGGAGTTGAACGCGACGGCGGCGGAGCGCAGTTCGGGCGGGCCCTCCTCCGGGACGCGGACGCCGAGCTTGCCCTCGCCCAGTTCGTGCGCGCCCTCGGCGAGGCGCTCGGCGGGCTGCACCAGACGCACGCCGAGACGGTCGGCGACGGCGACCGAGCCGACGACCAGCGCGGCGCCGACGGCGGCGAGGACCGCCCAGGCCGTGCCCACGCCGTTGCTGACCTCGGACTCGGGGACGTAGACCTCGACGACGGCGATCTCGCCGGAGCTGAGCGCGACGGGCGACAGCAGGGTGGCGCCGCCGGGTACCCGGGTGGTGGAGGCGCGGCCCAGCTTCCGTACGGCCGCGACGTCCTCGGCGGCGGCCCGTTCGTGGCCGATGTCGACGCCGTCGGGGGCGTCGCCGGTGGCCGGGATGTGCACGGCCATGCCGGCGTCGTCGGAACCGGCCGAGGCGACGACGCGCTCCAGTTGCTCGCGGTCGGTGGTGATGGACAGCGCGGGGGCGACGGCGGCCGCCTCCCGCTCGGCGTTGGAGAAGGCGCGGTCCCGGGCCATCTCGCGGATGACCAGTCCGAGCGGGACGGCGAAGGCGACCACGACCATCGCGGTGACCGCCAGCGACACCTTGACCAGGGCCCACCTCATCGGGGCAGCTCCGCCCCGGGTGGCTCCAGCTTCACGCCGACCCCGCGCAGGGTGTGCAGGTAGCGCGGGCGGGCGGCGGTCTCGCCCAGCTTCCGCCGCAGCCAGGAGAGATGGACGTCGATGGTCTGGTCGTCGCCGTAGGACTGCTGCCAGACCTCCGCGAGGAGTTCCTTGCGGGGGACGACGACGCCGGGGCGGCCGGCGAGGAAGGCCAGCAGGTCGAACTCGCGGCGGGTGAGGTCGAGTCGGGCCCCGTCCAGCTCGGCCTGGCGGCGCAGCGGGTCGACGGTGAGGCCGCCGACCCGGAGCACGGCGGACGGCGGGGCCTCGCCGCCCCCGGTCCCGCGGGCGCGGCGCAGCACGGCGGCCATCCGGGCCGACAGGTGCTCCACGGAGAAGGGCTTGGTGAGGTAGTCGTCCGCCCCGGCGTTGAGCAGCCGGACGATCTCCGTCTCGTCGTCCCGGGCGGTCGCGACGATCACCGGGACGTCGGTGATGCCGCGCAGCATCTTCAGGGCCTCGGAGCCGTCGAGGTCGGGGAGTCCGAGGTCCAGGATCACCACGTCGAAGCGGAGATGGGCGACCTCGCGCAGCGCTTCCAGCGCGGTGCCGACGCTGCGCACCGTGTGGGCGGCGTCGGTCAGATGCCGGATGAGCGCCGAGCGTACGAACTGGTCGTCCTCGACGACGAGCACACTTGCCATGGGCGGCACCGTACGCCATGCCGCACGGCCCGGTGTGGGCCTGTGGATAACTCCGCGTGTGCGATGCGGGTCGGTGATCGGGCGACACCCGTGGGGCGGGTGAGGCAGTATGGCCGCGATGCGCAGAGGACTCGTTCACGTACTGGCCTGGCTGCTCGCCACGGGCGCGGCGGTCACCCTGTCGTGGTGGGGCGTGCACACGGTCATGTCGGGCACGGCGTACGACCCGCCCCGCGCGCTGCCGATCACGGCGGTCGAGGCGACCACGCAGGAGTCGAAGCCGCTGGCGTCCTCGACCAGCCGGCCCGCGCCGTCGGACAGCCCGACGCCGACGCCGACGCCCAGCGGGTCCTCCCGGGCGCCGGGCGCGACCGCGTCGGCCGGTAAGCCGACCGGCGAGCCCTCGAAGTCGAAGTCGTCCGACGGGTCGCCTTCGTCGTCCGGCGCGGCGACCGGTTCAGGCGGCTCCGGTGGTTCCGGTGGTTCGGACGCCTCCGGCGAGGTGAAGAGCTACGACACCGACGGCGGGCGGGCGGTGTTCGACCTCGGCACGGCTTCGGCGTCGCTGGTGTCGGCGACGCCGGACGCGGGCTGGTCGATGCAGGTGTGGAAGACGGAGTCGTGGATCCGGGTGGAGTTCTCCTCGGGCGCGGACCGCGTGTCGGTCTTCTGCACGTGGCACGACGGGCCGCCGCGCGTGGAGATCGGTACCTACTGACGATGGTTCGGCGACTCGACGGCTCGGCGACTCGGCGGCTCGGCGGCTCGGCGGCTCGGCGGCTTCCGGTTCAGCGATCAGCAGTCGGCCATCAACACGGTCAGCAGTCAGCGGAAGACGGAGGGCGGCGGTGCGGGGGAAGCCACCGCCACGGCGTCGGTGACGGGTGCGGCCCCGCCGGTGAAGTCGGTGAGCGCTCGGCCGTGTTCGACGCGTGCGGGCCCCGGGTCCGAGGCGGCGCGGCGGGTCAGCTCGGCGACCGGCAGCGGCCGGTCCGAGGCGACGAGGACCGCGTTGCCGAACCGCCGGCCGCGCAGCACGGCCGGATCGGCGATCAGCGCGAGGTGCGCGAACCGCGCGGCGGCGGTGGCGATCTGGCCCCGCAGGAACGCGAGCGGCGGGCCGTCGGCGAGGTTGGCGGTGTAGACCCCGTCGGGCGCGAGGGCGAGGCGGACCTCGTCGAGGAACTCGACGGAGGTCAGGTGGGCCGGGGTGCGGGCGCCGCTGAAGACGTCCGCGACGATCAGGTCGGCCCGGCCGTGCGGCAGCTTGGTGAGCCCCGTGCGGGCGTCGACCGACCGGATGCGGATACGGGCGGCGGGGTCCAGCGGGAGTTCGCGCCGGACCAGCTGGACGAGGGCCGCGTCCCGCTCGACGACCTGCTGGGTGGAGCGGGGGCGGGTGGCCGCGACGTAGCGGGCGAGGGTCAGGGCGCCGCCGCCGAGGTGCACGGCGTCGACGGGGCGGTCCGGCGGCGCCACCAGGTCGATGACGTGTCCGATGCGCCGCTGGTACTCGAAGGCCAGCCGGGCCGGGTCGTCGAGGTCGACGTACGACTGCGGGGCGCCGTCGATCAGCAGGGTCCGGGCCCGGGGCCGCTCGCGGTCGGGGACCAGCTCCGCGCGTCCGCCGTCGACGTCCTCGACGACGGCCTCCACGACGGCTCGCCCGCGCCGGGGCCTGCTGGTCTTTCCCATCCGGCCATTATCGCGCGCGTACGGAACGCCGTCGGTCGCGACCGACGCCACGAGCGGACGACGCGCGAGCGGACGACGCGCGAGCGGACGTTCAGCGGCAGTTGTCCGCGGCCTCGATCAGGCGGGCCGCCTCGCCGAGGGCCGCCCGGAGCACGGCCGGGTCGGTGGCCGGGTCCGCCTCCTCCGGCGGCAGCAGCCAGCCGGGGCCGCGCACCGGGCGGCGCGGGGTCAGCACCATGCCGCGGCCGTCGGTCTCCGTACAGGTGCTGCCCGGCACGTCCCACGCGGCGGCGGTGCCCGGCGGCACCAGGAAGCCGAGGGTGCCGCGGCCGTCGTCGTGCAGCACGGGGCCCACCGCGTCGGCCGCCCCCCGTCTGAGAATGTCGACGGCTTCCAGTCCCTGCCGGGTCGGCACCGTCACGACGTCCCACGCGTCGCTCGTGTCGAGGGCGTCGCTGATCCGGCTGGTCTTCATCCCGGCCTCCACCACGGAACACTCCTTGGACGAGTGGACCGGAGGCGGTCTCCCGGTCCACAGGGTTCAACGCGCCGCACCCGTCCATGGCTACGGCGTTTCCGTCGCAAAGAATGGCACTTCATGGCGGATCACGGAGGGGTTATCCGCTTTTGTGCCGAACACCGTGTGGCGACACCGTCACAGCGAGTAGGTTCGTGCGCGTCGGAAACGGGACGACAAACAGTATGTTCCTGGCAATTCGCCCTGCGTCCGGCATGGTTCGACGGTTCGCACGAGAGGACCCGGCCATGGCGTCGTCGACGGCGGCCTCCCCCCAGCCCGACCGGCCCCCGCGGCCCAACGTCGTCTTCCGGCAACTGCGCGGACAGCGCTCGCCGGCGGAGTTCGCGGCGGTGGTGCGCCGGGCCGCGCGGGAGATCGGCGAGCGGGTCAGCTGCGACGCGCGGTACGTCGGCCGCGTGGAGACGGGCGAGATCCGCTGCCCCAACTACGCCTACGAGCGGGTGTTCCTGCACATGTTCCCCGGCCGCACGCTCACCGACCTGGGGTTCGCGCCCCGCTCGACCGTCCGCGGCCGGCACTCGCGCGGCGGCGGAGGCGAAGGCAGGGACCAAGGCGGTGGCGGTGGCGGTACACAGTGTCCGGCCGACAGCGCGGACGACCGTACGCCCGCACCCCTGTCCGCACCCGTACCCCCGATCGCACCCGCACCCGCACCCGCCGGACCGTGCGCCCCGCGGGCCCCGTACCCCTCGCACGACGACGACCACGAGGAGAACGACGTGCTGCGTCGCGCCTTCATGACGGGCGGGAGCGCCACCGTGGCCGCCGCCTCGCTGGGCCCGCTCGGGCTCGCCCTGGACGCCGCGGCGGCCGAACGCCCCGTACGCCGCCCGGGGGCGAGCGACGCCGGTGCCCTGGAGGACGCCGTCCGCCGGATCCGGCTGCTCGACGACCGGCACGGCGCCGACGGACTGTACCGGCGTTCGGCGGCTCCGCTGCGCGCCGCGTACGCGCTGCTGGACGCCGGGGCGATGCGCCAGGCGACGGCGGACCGGCTCTACGCGGGCGCCGGTGAACTGTCCCTCTCCGTGGGCTGGCTGGCGCACGACTCCGGCCGCTTCGAGGACGCCCGCTCCCACTACGCGGAGGCCCTGGCGACCGCGCGGATGACCGGGGACCCCGCGCTGGAGGCGCACGCCTTCTGCAACACGGCGTTCCTCGCGCGGGACGCGGGCCGCCCGCGCGAGGCCGTCCGGGCCGCGCAGGCCGCGCAGCGCGCCGCGCG